>DAOMFB010000266.1:0-4654 GCA_035429585.1 Thermoanaerobaculia bacterium | reverse complement strand
ATGAACGAGATCGTCTTCCCCGCCGGCATCCTCCAGCCGCCGTTCTTCTGGGCCGACGCCGACGACGCCGTGAACTACGGGGGGATCGGCGGCGTGATCGGGCACGAGATGACGCACGGCTTCGACGACTCGGGAAGCCAGTACGACGCCGACGGGAACCTGAAGAACTGGTGGAGCGACGAGGACCGGAAGGCGTACGACGCCCGGACCGCCCTGATGGTGAAGCAGTTCGACGGCTACAGGCCGCTCTCCGACCAGTCGATCAACGGCAAGCTGACGCTCGGCGAGAACATCGCCGACCTCGGCGGACTGAAGGTCTCGTACGCCGCGCTGGCGAAGGCGCTCGGGGGAGACCCCGCGAAGGGAGCGCCAATCGACGGCTTCACGCCGGCGCAGCGCTTCTTCCTGGACTGGGCCACCGTCTGGCGGAACCGGATCCGCGACGACACCCTGCGGGTCAACCTGAACACCGACTCGCACAGCCCCGGGAAGTGGCGGGTCCTCGGCCCCCTCTCGAACCTCCCCGAGTTCCAGTCCGCCTTCGGGTGCGGGGCCGGGACGGCCATGAACCGACCCGAGGCCGAGCGGCCGAGCATCTGGTGACGGGATGAAGCTCCTCCTCCGCTGGCTCCGCCGTCTCGTCCTCGCGCTCGTCCTCGTCTGGGGAACCCTCGTGGTCGGCGGAGGCTTCGAGGCGCGGGCCCGGCTCGCGGACCTCTCCCCGTGGCACCGGCTCGTCCCGCGCGCCGAGATGCGCGCGGCGGACCTCGGCGAGACGACGACGCTCGCGGACTACCTGAAGCGCGAGGAGGAGACGTTCGCCGAGGTGAGGCGGGAGGTCGTGGAGAAGCTCGCGCCGGCGGAGAAGCGGGTCGCGAACCGGTACTGGGCGGATAGCCCCCTCTCCCCCGACCGGCAGCCGGGCGGGAACTGGAACCGGACGCACGAGCTCGTTCCGGAGACCGTCCGCGGCGGCGTCCTCCTCGTCCACGGGCTCACGGACGCGCCCTACAGCGTCCGCGCCCTCGCCGAGGCCTATCGCGACGAGGGCTTCTACGCCCTCGCCCTCCGGATGCCGGGGCACGGCACGGTGCCGGGGGCGCTGACCGAGGCGACGTGGGAGGACTGGCTGGCCGCGGTCCGGCTCGGCGCGCGGCACGTCCGGTCGAAGATCGGGCCGAAGGCGCCGCTCCACTTCGTCGGCTACTCGAACGGCGGGGCGCTCGTCCTCTCGCAGGCGCTCGACGCCGCCTTCGACCCGAAGCGGACCCGGGCCGACCGGATCGTCCTCGTCTCCCCCATGGTCGGCGTGACCCCCGTCGCCCGCCTCGCGAGGCCGGTCAGCCTCCTCGGCGGGATCGCGTACTTCGAGAAGGCGAAGTGGACCGACGTCCTTCCGGAGTACAACCCGTACAAGTACAACTCCTTCCCGGCGAACGCGGGGCGGCAGACCTGGGAGCTGACCCGGCGCCTGCAGGCGCAGGTCCGGCGCCTCGCGGCGGCCGGGCGGGCCGGCGAGCTGCCGCCGATCCTGACCTTCCAGTCCCTCGTCGACGCGACCGTCTCCACCCCCGCCATCCTCGAACGGCTCTATGCGTACGTGGCGCCGAACGGGAGCGAGCTGGTCCTCTTCGACGTGAACCGCGCGGCGGAGACGAAGCCCTTCCTCAAGGGGACCTCCGACGCCCTTCTCGCGCGCGCCGTCGCGGACGCGAAGCGGAGCTACACGCTCACGGTCGTCGCGAACGCGGGGCCCGGGACGCGCGAGGCGGACGCGCGCTCCTTCCCGCCGGGGGCGGGAGAGGCGCGGGGCGTTCCCCTCGGCCTCGCCTGGCCGGAGGGGGTCTTCTCCCTCTCCCACATCGCGCTCCCCTTCCGCCCCGACGACCCGCTCTTCGGGCTCCGCGCGGGGACGGACGCGCCCCCGGCCTTCCGCCTGGGCGCCCTCGCCCCCCGCGGGGAGTGGGCCGCGATGACGGTTCCGGCCGCGACCGTCATGCGGCTCTCCTCGAACCCCTTCTTCCCGTACGTCGAGAGCCGCGTCCGCGAGGCGATCCGGGGCGCCCGCTAGGAGCTTCTACCGCGCCTCCGGCTCCCTACTTCGCCCGCTCGAAGGTGATGATGCTCCGGGTCATCCCCTTGTCGGCCCAGTTGGGCATGATGCGCCACGGCGTGAGGACCTGGAGGCGGTTCCCCTCGATCCTGAAGGAGCGGGTCTGCTCGGTCCCGACCCATTCGGGGTTCCTCGTTCCAGTCTGTCCGCGGGACCTCCCGGCGCCCCTCACCGGCGTGCGCCCGCCGTCGGCGCCTCGTGGAAGTACCGCCCCGCCGGCACCGGAAGGAGCGGCGAGGTCGGCGAGTCCATCTTCAGCTCGAGCCCCTTCATGAACCCGCGGGAGGCGTACTTCAGCTCGATCCGGTGGAGGCCCTTCGCGAGGGCCATCGCCGTCTTCCGGCTGGTGAAGTCGATGCTCTCGCTGAAGACCGCCGTCTCGCCGTCCACCGTCAGCTCGCTCTCGTCCAGCGAGCGGAGGGCGACCGTGTAGACGGCGTCCGCCGGGACCGAGACGAAGCCGTCGCAGACCATCCCGAACTTCGGCGGCTGGTCCGCCGGTACCGCCACCCACTCGAGGCGGAGCGTCCGCGCGGGCTTCGCGCCGGCGAGGTCCGGAAGCTTCTTCCATTCCCCGTCGTAGACGCGGCACGAGAGCCCCGGCGCGAGCGAGGCGGCCGGAACGGAGGCGGCCGGACGGAGCGGGGCCTTCGTGACGGAGGCCGACGCGACGAACCGGTCGTCGAGCCCCGGGGCGAAGGCGCGGGCCCTCACGGTGGCCGACCGGTCGAGAACGAGCGGCGCCGCGTAGGGAGCGGAGGACGCCGTCGGGCCGGTCCCGTCGAGGGTGTACCGGATCGTCGCCCCCGGGGTCGGAGACGTCAGCGTCACGGTCGTCCGGTCGAGGAAGAGCATCTTCGGCGCGTCGACGTGGACGAGCGTGGCGGTCGGCTTCGGGACGACGCGCCCCGCGAGGACCGCGTCGTCGTTCGGGCCGGCGACCGCCGTGGCGGCGAGGATCCTGACCCGGCCGTCGTCCGGGAGGGTCAGCGTCTTCGCCCCGCGGGGAAGGTCGAGCCGGATCCGGAAGAGCTGGGTGAAGACGTACGCCTCGTTCTCGCCGCGGGGGCCGTGCCGGTGCGTCCCGACCCAGGCCACGGTCGCGTCCTTCTCGTAGGCCGGCGCGATTTTCGCGGGATCCTCCACCCGCGCGCCGCCGACGATCCGGCTGTCCCACTGCCCCACCGGCTCGGCCCAGTCGGGGACCGTCCGGCTCATCGGGACGCCGTCCACGGAGAAGGCGACCGCCCGGTCCCCCCCGACGGCCGCCGCGAGGAGGTAGACGCGGTCGTACTCGCCTCGGGGAAGCGGCAGCGCCTGGCCCCTCGGCACGAGCACGTTCTCCTGCCCGCGCCCGGTCGGCCCCGTCTGGAAGGGGATCCCGCCGGAGACGACCGATGCCGGGTAGAGGTCCCCCGCGATCGAGTGCCCCGCACCGTCGAAGTCGCCGTCGCGCCGGTCGTCGTCGCGGCTGACGCCGTCGCGGTCGAAGGGGAGGTCGAGCGAGGCCGTGGCCGGCGGGGCCACGACGGCCGGCGGCGGCGCCAGCGTCAGCGCGAGCGTCCGCGGCCGGAAGGGAGCGAAGGAGAGCCTCACGACGCCTTCCGAGAGAGCGAGGGGCGGGCGCGAGGGCTCGGCGAGCGCCCCGCCGGTCCCGTTCGGGCCGAGCGGCTCCTCGGCGCCGTTCACCTCCCGGACGGCCAGGATCGGGCGCGCGAAGCGGAGCGTCACCCCGTCGACCGGCCTTCCCGACAGCTCGTGAAGCCGGACGACGACCTCGTCGCTCTCCTCGGCCCGCTTCACGGCGCGGACGGCGACGGGCGGCGCGACCCCGCCCGCCCCTTCGAGCCCGAGGAGCGAGAAGCTCTTCCCCAGCGCCCCGCCGTGCGGCGGCGCCTCGAACGCGACGAGCGGGTGGTTCAGCCGGTCGGCCTCCATCGAGGCGCCGCCCCGGAACTCCCGTCCCAGCCCCGCGATCCCCGTCACGACACGGTGCCGGCCCAGGTCGTTCGACCCCTGCTCGGAGATCCAGCTCCAGCTCGGGACGACGCGGGGCGTATGGACGAGCGAGAGGCGGAGCGTCCGGTCGTCGGGGTGGTCCCAGCCGTGCCGGGAGTCGTTCATCACCGCCACGCCGAAGGCGCCGCCCGCGTCGGCGAGGCCGGCCCACTCCTGGGCGGGGACCTCGTAGAGGTTCGGCCGGTTGGTGCCGCGCTCGGCCACGCCGAGGCCGAGGTCGTACGAGGCGTCCCGGTTCGCCGCCGCGAGCGGAAAGGCGGCCTTCAGGAGCGTCCCCTTCGTCCGCCAGTCGACGTCCGTCGCTATCTCGACCCGGCTCCCGGCGCCTCGGGCGGCGAGGGAGATCCTCTGCGTGAAGGTCGAACCGGCGGCGTGCCGGACGACCTCGAGCGAGACGCGAGCCGGGCCGCTCTCCACGACACGGACCACCGCCGGGCCGGCGACGGTCTCGCGCGGCGGGGCCGCGAGGGCCGAGTACTCCACCTCCCACGCCGCCCACTTCCGCGGCTCGTCCTCGAAGAG
>DAOMFB010000265.1:0-4687 GCA_035429585.1 Thermoanaerobaculia bacterium | reverse complement strand
GACCCGGTCGAGGGGGTCGCGTGCCGTGCCCGCCGACGGCATGAGGTACGCCGCGCCGATCGTCATCGCCGCCCGGTGCACCGCGGCGTTCTTCACGATCGCGATCCCGCAGTCGTACGGGACGTTGAGCCACTTGTGCGCGTCGACGGCCCAGGAGTCCGCGAGGGAGACTCCCTCGGCGAGCCGGGCGAGGGCGGGCGCGGCGGCTGCCCAGAGGCCGAACGCTCCGTCCACGTGGAGCCACGCGCCGTGCCGGGCGCACGTTTCGGCGATCCGGGGGAACGGGTCGAACGACCCCGTGTTCACGTTTCCCGCCTGCGCGCAGACGATCGCCGGCCCCCCGCCCGCGGCGAGGGCCGCCGCGAGGGCGTCGGCGCGCATCCGCCCCTCTCCGTCGGCCGGGACCCGGCGGAGCGTTCCGGCGCCGAAGCCGAGGAACCGGAGCGAGGAGAGGATGGTGGCGTGGGCCTCTTCGGAGGCGAAGAGCCGGACCGGGGGGGCCCCCGGGAGCCCTCTCTCCTCCACGTTCCACCCCTCCCGCCGGAGGACCTCGTGCCGCGCGGCGGCGAGGCCGGTGAAGTTGGCCATCTGGCCCCCCGTCACGAACCCCACTCCGGATCCCTCCGGGAGCCCCAGGAGCTCCAGGATCCACGAGGCGGCCGTCTCCTCGATCACCGAGACGGCAGGAGAGGTGGCGTAGAGCCCGGGGTTCTGGTCCCAAGTCGATACCAGCCAGTCGGTTGCGAGTGCGATCGGGAGCGTTCCGCCGATCACGAAACCGAAGAAGCGGGGGCCCGAGCTGGCCATGAGGCCGGGCTCGGCGGCCATGGCGAGCCTCTCGAGAAGGGCCAGGTCCGGCTCTCCGTCGCGCGGGAGGGGGCCCCCGAGCGTGGCGCGGAGGTCGGCCAGCGAGGCCGTCGGGCGAACGGGGCGCCCCGGGAGCGACTCCCGGTAGCGAAGGGCGAGGGCGGCCGCTCGGGGGAGAACCTCTCGGTCGGTCATCGCGGGATCATCCCCCCGGGAGTCCGTCTCCTTCGAGGGCTCCTTTCCCTTGACAGGCGAAGGGATGCTCCGTATCCTTCGCGGGTTTCTCCGGGTGCCGGCGCGTGACGTGTCGGCGAACTCCGCGGACGGGCCGGCAGCCGCCGGATCCTCTCCGGGGAGATCGTCCCGGAGGAGACCGCGAACCCGGGGACCCGAAACTCAAGGAGCCGTCGAAACCGATGCCGACCATCAGCCAGCTCGTCCGGATGGGGCGCAACCCCGTTCGCTACAAGACGAAGTCGCCCGCCCTGCAGTCGTGCCCGCAGCGACGCGGGGTGTGCACCCAGGTGAAGACGACCACGCCGAAGAAGCCGAACTCGGCCCTCCGGAAGATCGCCCGCGTCCGCCTGACGAACGGCATCGAGGTGACGACCTACATCCCGGGGATCGGGCACAACCTCCAGGAGCACTCGATCGTCATGATTCGCGGGGGCCGCGTGAAGGACCTCCCGGGCGTCCGCTACCACATCATCCGCGGGACCCTCGACGCCGTCGGCGTGGCGAACCGCAAGCAGTCGCGCAGCAAGTACGGCGCGAAACGGCCGAAGGCGTAAGGGAACAGAGAGATGCCCCGTCGCCGCGAAGTCCCCAAGCGTGAAGTCCTGCCGGACCCGGTCTACCAGTCCCAGCTGGTGACGAAGTTCATCAACTGCGTCATGGAGCGCGGGAAGAAGTCCCTCTCCGAGGGAATCTTCTACGGCGCCATGAAGCAGATCGAGCAGAAGACGCAGGACGATCCTCTCAAGACCTTCAAGAAGGCCGTGGAGAACGTCAAGCCGGTCCTCGAGGTCAAGTCCCGCCGCGTGGGCGGCTCGACCTACCAGGTTCCGGTCGAGGTGAAGCCGAACCGGCGCACCTCCCTGGCCATCCGCTGGCTCATCTCCTACTCCCAGGCGCGCGGCGAGAAGACGATGCGCGACAAGCTCGCCGGCGAGCTGCTCGACGCGGCGAACAACCGGGGCAACGCGATCAAGAAGAAGGAGGACACCCACAAGATGGCGGAGGCCAACAAGGCCTTTGCCCACTACCGCTGGTAAGCCTGCACTGAGACGCTCCGGAAGGAGGGAAACCGGCCGGCCCTGAAAGGGTCCGGACAGGTCCTTCGAAACGAACCGGATCACGCCTTACAGCGTGCGGAACTCAGGGTCGCCGGACGGAGGCAGAGAGCCTTCGGGCCGAGCGGGACCCGGGAGTTCGACGGCGCAGACAGACCCGCAACGGGACCTTTCGACATGCCGAGAACCCATCCCCTCGAGAAGTGCCGAAACATCGGCATCATGGCCCACATCGACGCGGGCAAGACGACGACGACCGAGCGGATCCTCTATTACACGGGGGTCAACTACAAGCTCGGCGAGGTCCACGACGGCACCGCCACGATGGACTGGATGGTCCAGGAACAGGAGCGCGGCATCACGATCACGTCGGCCGCGACGACCTGCTTCTGGCAGGGGGTCCGGATCAACATCATCGACACGCCGGGGCACGTCGACTTCACGGCCGAGGTGGAGCGCTCGCTCCGGGTCCTCGACGGCGCCGTCGCCGTTTTCGACGCCGTCTCGGGCGTCGAGCCGCAGTCCGAGACCGTCTGGCGCCAGGCCGACCGCTACGGCGTGCCCCGCATCGCCTTCATCAACAAGATGGACCGCGTCGGCGCCGACTTCGAGAAGTGCGTCGACATGATGGTCACGAAGCTGGCCGCGAAGCCGACCCCGATCCAGGTTCCGTGGGGCTCGGCCGAGTCCCTCGAGGGGGTCATCGACCTCATCGAGGGGAAGGCCTACGACTTCAAGGACGACGCGCTCGGCGCCGAGTTCGTGACGGAGGACGTCCCGGCCGACCACAAGGCCCTCTACGACAAGTACCGCGAGCGCCTCATCGAGACGATCGCCGAGGTCGACGACGAGATCATGCACCAGTGGATGGAGGGCCACGTGCCGGAGCCCGCGCAGATCCGCGCGGCCCTGCGCAAGGCCACCGTCGCCGGCAAGCTGCACCCCGTCGTCTGCGGCTCGGCCTTCAAGAACAAGGGGGTCCAGCAGCTCCTCGACGCGGTCTGCGACTACCTTCCGTCGCCGCTCGACATCCCGGCCATCACCGGGGTGGACGAGGACGGCAAGGAGCTGATCCGGGAGACCAAGGACGACGCGCCGTTCGCCGGCCTGGTCTTCAAGATCATGACCGACCCGTTCGTCGGCCAGCTCGCCTTCTTCCGCGTCTACTCCGGCCACCTCGACGCGGGCTCGGGCGTCTACAACGCGACGAAGCAGTCGAACGAGCGGATCGGCCGGATCCTGAAGATGCACGCGAACAAGCGCGAGGAGATCAAGGAGGTCTGGGCGGGCGACATCGCCGCGGCCGTCGGGCTGAAGAACGTCACGACGGGCGACACGATCTGCGACCGGAACTCCGTCGTCGTCCTCGAGTCGATGAAGTTCCCGGAGCCCGTGATCACGCTCTCGATCGAGCCGAAGACGAAGGCCGACCAGGAAAAGATGGGGATGGCCCTCGCCAAGCTCATGCAGGAGGACCCGACCTTCCGCGTCCACACGGACAAGGAGACCAACCAGACGATCATCGCCGGGATGGGCGAGCTCCACCTCGAGATCATCGTCGACCGCATGGTCCGCGAGTTCAACGTCGGGGCCAACGTCGGGAAGCCGCAGGTCGCCTATCGCGAAGGGATCCGCAAGGAGACGAAGGGCGAGGGGCGCTTCATCCGGCAGTCGGGCGGCAAGGGCCAGTACGGCCACGCGAAGATCTACCTCCGCCCGCATCCGGAAGGGAAGGACTTCGAGTTCGTCAACGGCATCACGGGCGGCACGATCCCCCGCGAGTTCATCAAGCCGATCGAGCAGGGGATCCGCGAGGCGACGACGACGGGGGTCCTCGCGGGCTATCCGACGGTCAAGCTCCAGGTGGAGCTCTACGACGGGTCGTTCCACGAGGTCGACTCGTCGGAGATGGCCTTCAAGATCGCCGGCTCGATGGCCTACCAGGGCGCGGCGAAGAAGGCCGACCCCTTCATCCTCGAGCCGCTGATGGCGGTGGAGGTGGTCACCCCCGAGGAGTTCATGGGCGACGTCATCGGCGACCTGAACTCCCGCCGGGGAAAGATCAACCACATGGAGGCGCGCCTGAACTTCCAGGTGATCAACGCCTCGGTCCCGCTGTCGGAGATGTTCGGCTACGCCACGCAGCTCCGCTCCCTGACGCAGGGGCGGGCCAACTACACGATGCAGTTCGAGAAGTACGACGAGGTCCCGAAGGCGATCGCCGAAGGGATCATCGCGAAAGTATCCGCCTAGGGCGACATCCGAGCAGAACGGAGGAATTGCGATGGCCAAGGAGAAATTCGAGCGAAAGAAGCCCCACGTCAACGTCGGCACGATCGGCCACGTCGACCACGGGAAGACGACCTTGACGGCGGCGATGACGAAGGTCCTCGCGACGAAGGGCCTCGCCGTGTTCAAGTCGTACGACGACGTCGCCAAGGCGGACGCCAAGACGTTCCGCCGCGACGCGACCAAGATCCTGACGGTCGCGCTCGCCCACGTCGAGTACGAGACGGACAAGCGGCACTACGCCCACATCGACTGCCCGGGCCACGCCGACTACATCAAGAACATGATCACCGGCGCGG
>DAOMFB010000264.1:0-4691 GCA_035429585.1 Thermoanaerobaculia bacterium | reverse complement strand
GTCCCCCCCGGGCGGGAACGGCAGGTTCACGGCCGCCACGAACGGAGACCCCTTCAGCGCCTCGGCCAGCATCTCCACCGTCTCCACGGCCACCCGGTGCTGGGCCTCGACCGTCGAGGCGCCGAGGTGGGGCGTGCAGACGACCTTCGGATGCCGCATCAGGGCGAAGTCCTTCGGCGGCTCCACGGAGAAGACGTCGAGCGCGGCCCCGGCGAGATGCCCCGTGTCGAGCGCGGCGACGAGCGCCGCCTCGTCCACGAGCGCGCCCCGCGCGCAGTTCACGAGGAAGGATCCCGCCTTCATCCGGCCGAGGCGTTCGGCGTTCAGGAGCCCCGTCGTCTCGGGCGTCACGGAGGTGTGCAGCGAGACGACGTCGGAGCGCGAGAGGAGCTCGTCGAGCGCGACGGGCGCGACGCCCAGCTCCCGGGCGCGCTCCGGCGTGACGTAGGGGTCGTACGCGAGGAGCGTCACGTGCCAGCCGCGGAGGCGGGCCGCGACCCGCGCGCCGACCTGACCCAGGCCGACGAGGCCGACCGTCTTCCCCTGCAGCTCGGTCCCGACGAACTTCGTCCGCTTCCACTCCCCGGCCTTCAGGGAGGCCTGCGCCTCCGGGATCTTCCGGAGCGTGGCGAGGAGGAGGGCCACGGCGTGCTCCGCCGCGGAGACGACGTTCCCCGACGGGGCGTTCACGACCAGGATGCCGCGCTCCGTGGCGGCCTTCACGTCGACGTTGTCGAGGCCGACGCCCGCCCGCCCCACGACGCGGAGCCGCTTTCCCGCCGTCAGGAGCTCGCGGTCCACCTTCGTCGCCGAGCGGACGACGAGCGCCTCGTAGTCGCCGACGGCCGCGAGGAGCTGCTCGCGCGAGAGCTCCGTCCTCACGTCGGCCGCGAGGCCCGCCGTCTTGAGGACGGCGAGCCCCGTTTCCGACAGCGGCTCGGCGACGAGAACCCGGGCGGACGCCCCCGTCACGCCCCGACCTTCGCCGGAGCCCGCATCGAGGCGGCCACCTTCTCGTAGGCGGCGCAGAGCGCCTTCACCGACGCCACGTCCACGTCGCCCATGTGGCCGATCCGGATGCAGGTCGGCTTGAACTTGCCGTAGCCCGAGCCGGGGGTGAACTTCTCGGCCTTGATCTTCTTGTTCAGCTCCTCGGCGTTCACGCCCTCGGGCGGCATGAGCGAGGAGACCGTGGGCGAGTGCGCGCCCTCCTCGGACGAGAAGCGGAAGCCGGCCTTCGGCGCCCACTCCTCGACGGCCTTCAGCATGGCGTCGTGGCGCGCCCAGCGGTTCTCGAGCCCCTCCGTCAGGATGTGGTCGAGCTGCACGTCGAGGGCGTAGAGGAGCGGGAGGCACGGCGTCGTGGGGGTCTGCTTCTTCGCGGCGAAGGCGTCGATGTCGACGAAGTCGAGGTAGAGGCCGCGGAACTTCTTCTTCCTGGCGGCGGCGAGCGCGCGCTCGGACATCGAGAAGATGGCGAGACCGGGAGGAAGGGCGAAGGCCTTCTGGGAGCCGCAGATCGCCACGTCGAGCCCCCACGCGTCGACCTCGACCCGCGTGCCGGCGAGCGACGTCACGACGTCGGCGAACATCAGGGCGTCGGAGTTCTCGCGGACGGCCTTCGCGATCGCGCCGAGGTCGGAGATGACGCCGGTGGAGGTCTCGTTGTGGGCCACCGTGACGGCGGCGTACTTCTTCGCCGCGAGCTTCTTCTTCACGTCCTCGGCCTTCACGGCCTTGCCCCACTCGTACTTCAGGACGTCCACCTCGAGGCCGAGGCGGGTGCCCATCTCGCCCCACTTGTCCGAGAAGGCGCCGTTGCCGCACGAGAGGACGGGGCCCTCGACGCAGGAGACGAGCGCGGCTTCCCAGACGCCGGTGGCCGAGCTGGCCAGGGTGTGCGCCTTGCCCGCGGTCCGGAAGATCTTCGGGAGCTTCTCGAGGATCCGCCCGTAGAGGTCCATGAAGGCTTGCGAGCGGTGAGACAGCATGGGACCGGTCAGCGCCTGCAGCACCTGGGGCCGGACCCAGACCGGACCCGGGTTGAAGAAGCGGACCTGCCCGGCGTTTCCACTGGTGGAGTCGAAGTTGGTGCTCATGGACGGAATTCTATGGCGTCCCCCGAAGCCTTTTCAGGGGAACAAATGCATCACATCTTCGAGCCGTTCCAGGAGGACGTCGGGGCCGGCCGCCGCAAGCTCCGCTCGCGTGGAGGACCCCGTCGGGACGGCCGCGATCGGCAACCCGGCCGCCCTCGCGGTCAGGACGTCGAGCGGCATGTCCCCGACGTAGAGGGCGTCCGGGGCCTTAACTCCGAGCAAGGCCAGCGCCATGAAGACCATGTGCGGGGCCGGCTTGGGCGGAAAGCCGTCGTCGGGCCCGTGGATCACCCCGAAACGCCCGGCGATCCCGAGATGCCCGAGAAGCTGCCGCGAAAAAACCCCCGGCTTATTCGACGCGATGGCGAGCCGGACGCCCCGTTCGAAGAGGGCCCGGGTCACCTCTTCCGCCCCCGGAAGCAGGCGGGTCGCCTCCGGTCCCGCCGCCCCGTACCGCTCCTCGAAGAGGCGGACCGCCTCGGGGACCCTCTCCGGACCGGCCGCCTCGGCCATCAGGACCGGAAGGCCCCGCCCGACGCGGCGCCGGGTCTCCTCCAGCGTCCACTCGGGCCGGCCGAGAGCCCTCTGGACGTGGACGACGGCGTCGTGGATGGCGGCGTACGAGTCGAGGAGCGTGCCGTCCAGGTCGAAGACGACCGCCCCGAAGGCCTTCGGAAACAGGGCCGGCCGGGCCGGCGGGCCGGCGCCGGTCAGTCCTCTTCCTTCTCGACCAGCTCGACGACCACCTGCCGGCGTCCCATCAGCTGGAGGCGTTCTCCCGAGAACTTCCACCCGGTCACGTCCTCGAGCGCCTGCAGGAAGTTCCGCTCCCGCACCATGGACCCCGGGCACATCATCTTCGTCGTCACGAGATCGGAGAAGGTCAGGCCGTCCCCGTCGAGCTTGTAACGCCCGTTGAGGCGGTTGCACCCCGTCGAGCCGGAGACATGGTGGCCGGTGACGTCGAGCTTCAGCTGCACGGCCATCCGTCCGCGCCCCCCCGCGACCTTCTCCCCGAGCACGGTCACGACCGTCCACGTCTTCCCCTCGGGCGTGCTCGGCGGCGGCGCCTCGCCCGGGAGGGGCGGCCTGCACCGTTCGCCGGGGAGCGCGCGATCGAAGGTGTCGACGACGAAGGCCAGCTCCGTTCCGTTCCCGTCCATCTTCGGCCGGAAGGCCAGGTGCCCCGTCACGGCCACGAGGAGCGGCTCGCCCGGCCCCGGCTTCTTCTCGCCGTAGGCCTTCTCGAGCGCGGCGTTGGCCCCTTCGGTCGCCACGGGAAGCTCCTGCGCGGTGGCGCAGAGGGTGATCCGCCCGGCGTCGGCCATGTACCGGAAGCGACCCAGGAGCGCCGCGGGCTCCTCCACCAGCCGGAACTCCGGGTCCTTCTTCAGGTCGTAGTTCAGCTTCGAGCCGATCTCCCTCCCGAGCTGGTCGAGCTGCCGGAGCGTCTCCGCGTCGACCACCCGGAAGAACGTCGGCGTCTCCTTCCCGCTCCGGAGGGCCAGCCGGTCCCCCTCCTCGGCGCTCCAGCGGCCGAAGCTCGCCGACGCACGGTTCTTTCCGAGGTACTCGTTCCGGAGGGCGAAAGTCTGGTCCGGGAAGAGGTCCAACGTCACCCGGATCCCCTCGCAGTCGGCGCAGGGGATCACGCCCGACCAGCTTCGCGGCGCGTCGAGGGCGAAGAGCGGCGGGGCCGGGGGCACGGCGAAGAGGAGCAGGAACAGTCCGGTCAGCATCATTCCCCCTCGAATCAGTCTACCGTCAGGACGATCTTCCCGACGTTCTCGTTCGACGCCATCCGGCGGAAGGCGTCGCCCGCGCGGGCGAGCGGGAGGACGGAGTCGACGACGGGCGCGAGCGAGCCGTCCGCGAAGCCCGGCAGGACGCCCTTCACGAAGGCCGCCGTCAGCGCGACCTTCTCGGCCGCCGGGCGCGAGCGGAGCGTCGACCCGACGATCCGGAGCCGCTTCGAGAGGACCGCGCGGAGGTCGATCGTCGAGGAGCCGCCGGCCATGGCGGCGATCAGGACGAGCCGTCCGCCGCGGGCCATCACGCGGAGGTTCCGCTCGAGGAACGCCCCCCCGACGGGGTCGAGGACCACGTCGACGGCGTTCGGCCCGAGGGCCTTCTCGATCTCGGCGGCGAAGTCCGCGGTCGACGTGTCGATCGCGAGGGCCGCACCGAGCGTCACCGGCACCCCCAGCTTCCGTCCGCTCCGCGCCGTGGCGATCGCCGTCGCCCCGGCCCGCCGGACGAGCTGGACCGCCGCCGTCCCCACGCCCGAGCCCGCGGCGTGGATCAGCGCCTTCTCCCCCGCCTTCAGCCCCGCCTCGAGGAAGAGGTTCAGGTACGCGGTGAACCAGGCTTCGGGGATCGAGGCCGCCTCGATGAAGCTCATCCCCTCCGGGATCCGCATGAGCATTCCGGCCGGGACGGCCACCTTTCCGGCGTAGCCGCCGCCCGGCAGGAGGAAGAAGACGCGCTCCCCCGTCCCCTCCACCTCGCCCGCCGCTTCGAGCCACAGGATCTCCGGGGCCCCGGGAGGCGGCGGGTACTTTCCGGCGGCCTGCCGCGGGTCCGCACGGTTCA
>DAOMFB010000263.1:0-4705 GCA_035429585.1 Thermoanaerobaculia bacterium | reverse complement strand
GGACGGCGGGAGGGCTTTTTCCGTCGCGGCCCCGGATGACGCGGGCGCCTCAGGAGAAGTCGATCCCCTCCGGGGCGAGCCGCCCGTCCCGGGCGCCGTAGACGCGCTCGAAGATCGGCGTGGCCATCAGCGTCGTCACGACCGCCATCAGGACCATGATCGTGAAGAGGGTCGGCCCGATGATCCCGCGCTCGAGGCCGATGTTCAGGATGATCAGCTCCATGAGCCCGCGGGCGTTCATGAGCGCCCCGACGCCGAGCGCGTCCCGCGGCGGCACCCCCGCGAGGCGCGCGGCGCCCCAGCAGGCGACCCCCTTGCCGAGGATCGCCGCGAGGAGGACGACGAGGGAGAGCCCGGCGACGGCGGCCGTCGAGACGAGGCCGACCCGCGTGTTCAGCCCCGAGTAGACGAAGAAGAGCGGCAGGAGGAGCGCGACCGTCAGCGGGTGCATCCGCCGGCGGAGCTCGGCGGCGAAGCGCCCCTTCGGCATCGCGGCTCCCGCGAGGAACGCGCCGAACACGGCGTAGATCCCGAGTAGGTCCGTCACGAACGCCGCCGCGACCAGGATCATGAGGACGAGAGAGAAGAGGCCGTCGGACATCCCTTCCTCGCGCTCGACCCGCGCGCCGAGGGGCGCGAGGAGCTTCCGGAGGGCCGTGAGGCTGAAGAGGAGGTAGAGCCCGCCCCCGCCGACCGCGAGGAGGGCGATCGACGGCTCGGACTTGAAGGCCGCCAGGACGACCGCCAGGAGGCACCAGGCGGCGGCGTCGTCGAGGGAGCCGGCCGACAGGGCCAGCGTCCCGAGCGCCGTCTTCGTGAGCCCCTGCTCGTGGATGATCCGGGCGAGCATCGGGAAGGCCGTGATCGACATCGCGGCCCCCATGAAGAGGACCGCCTGCGGCACCGAGACGCCCGCCCCGAAGAGGGCGAGGCCGGGGGCCGCGTACGTGGCCCACGCGATCAGGCCTCCGAGGGCGAACGGGACGGCGATCCCCGCGCCCGAGACGACGGCGGCGCTCCGGAGCCGGTCCCGGACGAGGGAGACGTCCAGCTCGACGCCGACGAGGAACATGTAGAGGACGAGGCCGACCTGAGCCGTCGCGAAGAGGATCGGCATCGAGGCCTTCGGGAAGAGCCAGGCGCTCGCCCCGGGGAGGAGCCACCCGAAGAGCGACGGGCCGAGGAGGACGCCGGCGATCATCTCGCTGACGACCTTCGACTGCCCGATCTTCGCGAAGAGCCACCCCGTCGCCTGGCAGGCGGCGAGGATGACGAGGAGCTGCACGAAGAAGCGGACCGACAGCTCGAAGGTCGTCAGGGGCACGGGGGAATCCTAGCTCTCCCCCGCGCCCCGTCCGGCGTCAGGCGGCGGTCGTCGCCACCGGCGTGACGGCGGCCTGGTCCTCCTCGCCGGTCCGGATCCGGAAGACCTTCTCGACGGGGACGACGAAGACCTTGCCGTCGCCCACCTCCCCGGTCCGGGCGGAGGCGAGGATCGCCTTCACCGTCGTCTCGACGAAGTGGTCCGAGACGCCGATCTCGAGGCGGACCTTCTCCGAGAGCTCCATCTTCACGGTCGTGCCGCGGTAGGTCTCGACGCGGTCCATCTCGCCGCCGTGCCCCTGCACGCGGGAGATGGAGAGGCCGCGGACCTCGGCCTCGAAGAGGGAGCCGAGGACCTCGTTGAGCTTCTCGGGCCGGACGATGGCGACGACGAGCTTCACGCGCGACCTCCTTCGGGAACGGGCCCGGCGGCGAGCACGCCGTCGACCGCCGAGCGGCTGGCGTCGGGCAGGATGAGGATCGCGCCCTCGCCGGACGTGTAAGCCTCCTCCCCGTGCTGCGTCACGTCGAGGCCCAGCCCCTCGTCGCGCGCGCCGACCTTGATCGGGATCACGACGTTCACGACCTTCAGGAGGAGGAACGTCCCCACGCCGCTGAAGACGACCGTGACGACGACGGCGAGGAGCTGGACGAGGAACTGCCGGACGTCGCCGAAGAGGAGGCCGTTCGCCGTCCCGTTCCACGCCTTCTCGGCGAGGACGCCGGTCAGGATCGCGCCGACGGTTCCCCCGAGCCCGTGCGCGGCGACGACGTCGAGGGAGTCGTCGAGGCGGGTCCGGGCGCGGTAGAGGATCGCGAAGTAGCTCGGAAAGGCCGCGAGGGCGCCGAGGGCGAGGGCCGAGAGGGGCGAGACGAAGCCCGCGGCCGGGGTGATCGCGACGAGGCCCACGACGATCCCCGTCGCGGCGCCGACGGCCGTCGCGCGGCCGCTCCGCGAGAGGTCCAGGATCGTCCAGACGACGAGCGTCGCCATCGGCGCGAGGAAGGTGTTCACGAAGGCGAGGGCCGCCGAGGCGTTCGCCGCCAGCGCGCTGCCCCCGTTGAACCCGAACCACCCGAACCAGAGGAGCCCCGCCCCGAGGAGGACGAACGGCACGTGGTGCGGCAGGGTGGCCTGCCGGGCGAAGTCCTTCCGGGGCCCGAGGAGGACGGCGGCCACCAGGGCCGCGGCCCCGGCGTTGATGTGGACGACCGTGCCGCCGGCGAAGTCGAGGGCGCCGAGCTTCGCGAGGAAGCCGCCCCCCCAGACCCAGTGCGCCACCGGAGCGTAGACGAGGAGCGACCAGAGCGTGATGAAGAGGAGGTAGGCGGAGAAGCGCTTGCGCTCCACGATGGCCCCCGAGATGAGGGCCGCGGTGATGATGGCGAAGGTGCCCTGGAACGCCATGAAGAGGAGGTGCGGGATCGTGGCCGCCGCCGGCGCCCCCTCGAGCCCCACCCCGCGCAGGAAGGCGTGGGAGAGGCCGCCGATCAGGGACGGCCCCGGGGCGAAGGCGAGCGAGTAGCCCAGCAGGGCCCACGCCACGCCGACGACGCCGAGCGCCGCGACGCTCATCATCATCGTGTTCAGCGCGTTCTTCGAGCGGACGAGGCCGCCGTAGAAGAAGGCGAGCGCGGGGGTCATCAGGAGGACGAGGGCGGTGGCGACGAGGACCCAGGCGATGTCGGCTCCGTTCATGCCGGCGGACCACGCAAGACGCGTGCACGGGGCGGGAACGGACGCCCGGGCGCCCAACCCTCTCTTCCCGAACCACTTGCGCGCGGCCCCTCGCCGGAAGCCACCCGACAATTTCGTTGTTTTTGCCTTACAAAGTGACGAAGTTGTCGATCAGGACCGGAAGCGGGACGCGTCGATGCCGAGCCGCTTCAGCCGGTAACCGAAGATCCGCTCCGTCGTCCGGAGCAGGCGCGCCGCCTTGGCCCGGTTGCCGCGGGCGATCTTCAGCGCGTCGAGGAGGAGGTCCTTCTCGAAGGCCGCCGTCGCCGCGGCCAGCGACTGGCGCGGGAGGGTCCCGGAGACCTCCGCCGTCTGGAGCGTCGGCGGGAGGTGGTGCGCGTGGAGCACGCCGCCGTCGCAGACGAGCACGGCCCGCTCGATCGCGTTCTCCAGCTCCCGGACGTTCCCGGGCCAGTGGTAGCTCATCAGCATGTCGATCGCCGGGGTCGAGATCCGCCGGACGTCGCGCCGGTGGCGGACGGCGTACTTCTCCACGAAGTGGTCCGCGAGGAGCGGGACGTCGGTCCGCCGGTCGCGGAGCGGCGGGACGAAGATCGCGAAGACGTTGAGCCGGTAGAAGAGGTCCTCGCGGAAGGCGCCGCGCGCCATGGCGACCTCGAGGTCGCGGTTCGTGGCCGCGACGAGCCGGACGTCGACCGCGATCGGCGCGACGCCCCCCAGCCGCTCGAACTCGCGCTCCTGGAGGACCCGGAGCAGCTTGACCTGCGTGGCCGTCGAGAGGTCGCCCACCTCGTCGAGGAAGAGCGTCCCGCCGTCGGCCAGCTCGAACCGCCCCTTCTTCTGGGCGCGGGCGTCCGTGAACGCGCCCATCTCGTGGCCGAAGAGCTCCGACTCGATGAGGCTCTCCGGCAGCGCCGCACAGCTCACCTTCACGAACGGCTTGCCGGCCCGGGGCGAGTTGTAGTGGATCGCGTGGGCGATCAGCTCCTTGCCCGTCCCCGACTCACCCCGGATCAGAACGGTCGTGTCGCTCGGGGCCGCCTGGGCGACCTGCTCGTAGAGCTCCTCCATCGGCCGGCTGTGCCCGACGAGGTTCTTCAGCTCGTACCGCCCCTTCAGCTCCCGCTTCAGCTTCTGGTTCTCGTCGAGGAGGCGGCGGCGCTCCGCCTCGATGAGGCGCTCGACGTGCATCGCCTGCCCGAGGAGCGACGCGACGACCTTGAGGAACGCCGTCTTCCGCGGGAAGTCGCGCTCCGGCTCGTGCGGGAGGACCAGGGCGAGCGCCCCGACGGCCTTCCGGTCCACGACGAGCGGCACGGCGACCAGGCTCAGCTCCTTCTTGGCGGCGTCGGCGGCCGAGAGGATCTCGTGGGGCGAGCGGAGGAGCGGCTCGCGCGACACCTCGGGGACGACGACCGGCTTGCCGCTGGCGACGACCCGCCCGGTGATCGCCTCGCCCGGCTTCAGGTGGACCGAGGCCCGCCGTCCGGCCGGCAGCCCCGCGGCGGCGGCGAGGCGGAGGTGGCCGCCCGGCTCCTCGGCCAGGGCCACGGCGACGCCCGCCGCGCCGTAGGTCTCGCGGAGGACCTCCGCCGCCCCGTCGAGGACCGGCCGGACCCCCCGGCCCGAGCCGAGGAGCTGGGGCCGCTCGAGCAGGGCGGCCAGCTCGCGGGGCTCCCGGGC
>DAOMFB010000262.1:0-4717 GCA_035429585.1 Thermoanaerobaculia bacterium | reverse complement strand
GAACGCCCGCCAGCGGGCGCTTTCCGACTTCCGCGACGGCGCGCTTCGGGCCCTCCGGCCGGAAGCCGCCGCGGGCGACCCCCACGACGGGGCCGGCGGGGCCGGCGGGGGGCGCCGCGAGGCTCGCCGCGAGGAGGAGCGCGGCCGCCGGCACCTCAGCGCCCTCGCCGCGGGCTCTTCTTCGGGGCGTCCGACCCGAGGAGCGCGGCGACGCGCTCCATCACGAGGGCGGCCACCTCGTCCTTTCCCATCAGCGGAAACGGCGTCTCACCCTTCCCTTCGACGAGGACGACGCGGTTCGTCGAGGCCCCGAAGCCCGCATCCGGGGCCGTGACGTCGTTCGCGACGACGAGGTCGAGCCCCTTGGCGAGGAGCTTCCGGCGCGCCTCGGCCACCGGGTCGCCCGTCTCGGCGGCGAAGCCGACGAGGACCCGGGGCTTTCCCGTCTTCTTCCTTCGGGCTCCGGCCTCGGCGAGGACGTCCGCTGTCGGGGCGAGCCGCAGGGTCAGGCTCTTCGCCCCGCCCTTCTTCAGCTTCGCCCGGGCGGGCTCTTCGGGGCGGAAGTCGGCCACCGCGGCGGCCATGACGAGGGCGTCGGCCCTCGCCGAGGCGGTGAGGACGGCGTCGCGCATCTCCGCGGCGGTCGCAACGTCGATCCGCTCGGCGCCGGCGGGCGTGGCGAGAGGCGTCGGGCCCGCGACGAGGACGACGCGGGCCCCGAGGTCGAGGGCGGCGCGCGCCATCGCGAAGCCCTGCCGCCCCGAGGAGCGGTTTCCGACGAACCGGACGGGATCGATCGGCTCGAAAGTCGGCCCGGCGCTGACGACGACCGCCCGGCCCGCGAGCGGACCGTTCTTCCCGAGGACCGTCCGGACCCGTCCGACGATCTCTTCGGGCTCGGCGAAGCGCCCGGTCCCGGAGAGGCCGCTCGCCATCCGTCCCTCGGCCGGGCCCACGAAGATCGCCCCTCGCCCTTTCAGCGTCTCGACGTTGGCGCGCGTGGCCGGGTGCTCCCACATCCCGGCGTCCATGGCCGGGCAGAGGACCAGGGGCGCCTTCACGGCGAGGGCGGTGACGGTCAGGAGGTCGTCCGCGAGGCCGTGCGCCAGCTTCGCGATCAGGTCGGCCGTGGCGGGGGCGACGAGGAGGAGGTCGGCCTCGTGCCCGAGGGAGACGTGGAGGACGTGGGCCTCCTCGCTCCAGAGGTCCGCGAAGGCGGGGCGCCCGGTGACCGACCGGAAGGCGAGAGGGGAGACGAAGCGGGCGCCGGCCGCCGTCAGGACCGCGTCGACGAGCGCCCCCTCCTGCGTCAGCCGGCTCGCGAGGTCGGCCGCCTTGTACGCGGCGATCGAGCCGCCGACGCCGAGGACGATCCTCTTTCCGGCGAGGACGTTCATCCTGAAGGTTTTAGCACGGGGCAGCGGCGCCGGATCGGGGTTTCGCTATAGTAATGACCCCCTTGGCGGAGGAGCCGCGGGATCGGCGGGCTCCCCGCGGGCCGGACGGCCCGGAGGGACTGCTCGTGGCTGAGAAGCGTGAGGCGCCCGACCCCCTCGACACCCCGGAGATGTTCTTCAACCGCGAGCTGAGCTGGCTCGCGTTCGCGGGGCGCGTCCTCTCCCTCGTCGAGGACGCCTCGCTGCCGCTCCTCGAGCGGGTCAAGTTCGCCGGCATCATGGGGATGCTCCACGACGAGTTCTTCATGAAGCGGATCGGCGGCCTGAAGCGCCAGATCGGGGCGGGGAAGGAGCACCGCTCCCTCGACGGGCGGACGGTGGAGGAGGAGCTCCGGGACTGTCGCGCCGAGATCCGGCGCCAGATCGAGGCGCTCCAGCGGGTCGTCCACTCGGAGATCCGGCCGGCCCTCGCCGCCGAGGGGCTCGGGATCCTCGACTACCGGGACCTCCCGCCGGAAAAGCGCGGGGAAGTGGACCGCCACTTCGAGGGCTCGATCCTCCCGATCCTGACGCCGCTCGCCGTCGACGCCGAGCACCCGTTTCCCTTCATCAGCGGCCTCGGTCTGAACCTCGCCGTCCGGGTCACCGTCCGGCGGCAGGAGCGCTTCGTCCGGATCAAGGTTCCCGCCAACCGCGGGCGCTGGGTTCCCGTGTCCGGCGGCGGCTTCGTGCCCCTCGAGCCGGTCATCGCGGCGAACCTCGGCCACGTCCTGCCCCACGAGCGCGTCAAGAGCGTCTCTTTCTTCCGCGTCACGCGCGGGATGGAGGCGGAGGACCGGATCCGCCGGGACGAGGACGAGCTCGACCGGCTCGTCCCGGGGAGCATCATCAGCCTCGTCACCGACGAGCTGAAGGCCCGCCGGTTCGCGGGCGTCGTCCGGCTCGAGGTCTCGCCCGAGATGCCGGAGGCGCAGCGCGTCTGGCTCGCCGGGCAGCTCGGGGCCGCGCCGGAGGACGTCTACGAGCCGCCCGGGTTCCTCGGCCTCTCCGACCTTCTCTCGTTCCACGTGGAGGGGCGCCCGGAGCTGAGGGACCCCCGCCACGTCCCGGTCACCCATCCGCGCCTCCGGCCGATCGCCCGGAACGACGCCGAGGCCTTCTTCGCCGAGATCCGGCGCGGGGACCTCCTCCTCCACCACCCGTATCACAGCTTCGACACCTCCATCCTCCGGTTCCTGGAGCTCGCGGCGGCCGACCCGCGGGTCCTCGCGATCAAGCTGACCATCTATCGGACGGCGAGCGACTCGCCGATCGTCCGGGCGCTGGCGGACGCCGCCCGGGCCGGAAAGCAGGTGGCGGTCCTCGTCGAGATCACGGCCCGGTTCGACGAGGCGCCGAACATCGCGTGGGGCCGCCTCCTCGAGCGCGAGGGGGCGCACGTGGCGTACGGCGTCGAGCGGCTTAAGACCCACGTGAAACTCGCCCTCGTCGTCCGCGAGGAGGCGGACGGCCTTCGCCGGTACGTCCACGTCGGGACGGGGAACTATCACACGGGGACCGCGAAGCTCTACGAGGACCTCGGCCTCCTGAGCTGCGAGCCGGAGCTCGCGGCCGACGTGGCGGCCGTCTTCAACGAGCTGACGGGCGCCACGAAGTCCGCGAAGTACCGGCGGCTCTTCGTCGCGCCGGACGAGCTGCGGGACCGCTTCGTGGAGCGGATCCGGCGCGAGGCGGCCCACGCGCGCGCGGGGCGTCCGAGCGGGATCCGCGCCAAGATGAACCAGCTGCAGGACCCGACGGTCATCCGGGAGCTCTACGCCGCGAGCCGGGCCGGGGTCCCGGTCTCCCTCAACGTGCGCGGCCTCTGCTGTCTCCGCCCGGGCGTTCCCGGACTCTCGGAGACGATCCGCGTCTTTTCCGTCCTCGGGCGCTTCCTCGAGCACGGCCGGATCTACCGGTTCGAGAACGGAGGCGCCCCCGAGTTCCTCATCGGCTCGGCGGACTGGATGCGGCGAAACCTGGACCGCCGCGTCGAGACGATCACACCGATCGCCGACGCGGCCCTCGGGACCGAGCTGGAGGCCATCCTGGACGTCTACGAGAGGGACAACTGCACGGCGTGGGACCTCCGGCCGGACGGAAGCTGGCTCCGGCGCCAGCCGTCGAACGGGGAGCCGCGGAGGGCCTCTCAGGAGGTCTTCGCCCGGCGGGCCTCCGGGAAGCCGGCCGGCGACGTCCCGGTTCCCGAGAGCGTGCCCGACCTCGTCGTGGCGACCTGACGGCCGCCAGCCGGGAGGAGCGAGGGAGGCGATCGTGACGGCGGGCGGGCGGGGAGGCGGGGAGACCGACGACCGGCGCGGGCTCGCGCACTTCATGGAGCGCGTCCTCGCGGAGCGGGAGAAGGTGCTCGCCGGCTTCGAGCCGGACCCGGTCCACGACCTCCGGGTCGCCATCCGCCGCTGCCGGTCGCTCGCGTGGGGAATGCGCCTCGTCGACCCGCATCCGGGGTGGCGGCGCCTGAACCGCGACGGACGGACCCTCTTCCGGGTGCTGGGGGAGCTTCGCGACACGCAGGTCCTGATGGATCTCGTCCGGCGGATCGGCCCGAAGGGCGATCCGGCGGGGGCGGCTCTCGCGGCGCGGCTCCGGCAGGCGGAGGCGCGCCAGGTTCAGACCGCGCGGGCCGTCCTCGAGGTCTTTCCCGTCCGGGCGTGGAAGGTTCTCGCGCAGACGCTCCACCCGCGGGTCCGCCGCCTCGAGCCGGACGGGCCGTTCTTCGAGTACCTTGCGGCGCGGCTCCTGGAGAACGCGTTCGCGGTCCACCGCCGGGCCCTCCGGACCCGGAATCCCGTCGTCTGGCACGAGCTCCGAATCGCGATCAAGAGGTTCCGGTACGTCGTGGAGAGCTTCCTGCCGCGCCGGCTCGCGCGCTGGGAGAGGCCGCTGAAGAGCCTCCAGGACCTCCTCGGCGAGGTGCACGACCTCCACGTCCTGTGGGGCGCTCTCGGTCACCTCGGCCCGGTCTTCGACGCGCGGGCGCGGTCCCGCTGGAGGCGTCTCGTCGAGAGGGGCCAGCGGGCCCGGATGCGAAGGTACCGGAAGTGGATGACGGGACGCCGGGCGCACTGGGACGTCTGGCAGGGCGACCTTCCGTCCCGTGCGGAGCGAGGCCGCTCGGCCCGGGCGCGCCTCGCCGTCTGGTTCGAGTACGCGGACCCCGCGCCGGCCCGGACGCGCCGCGCGGCCGCCGTGGCGCTCCGCCTCTTCGACCAGCTCGCCGCCGCGGGAGTAGGCTGAGCAGGGCGGCGTCGACGAAGGCG
>DAOMFB010000261.1:0-4727 GCA_035429585.1 Thermoanaerobaculia bacterium | reverse complement strand
CTCGCCGCCTCCCTCGTGGCGGCGCGCCTCGGCAGCGGCGCGGTCCCCGGGGCGACGGCCCCTCCCGCCCCGCCGGCGTCCCCGCCCCGCCCCGTCTCCCGGCGGGAGCTGTTCGACCTCTTCCGCCGCCCCTTCGACCCGAAGCGCCGCGGCTGATCCCCAGGCCGGACGCTCGCCGGACCGGCGGGGCGACGGTAAACTGCGCGCGCCCGCCCGGTCCCGCCGGGCGA
Organism: Thermoanaerobaculia bacterium; assembly: GCA_035429585.1. Taxonomy (GTDB): domain Bacteria; phylum Acidobacteriota; class Thermoanaerobaculia; order UBA5066; family UBA5066; genus DAOMFB01. The sequence continues at coordinate 4,497 of DAOMFB010000261.1, read as the reverse complement.
AGGAGAGAACGACCCCATGAACATCTGCATGGTGGGCACGGGCTACGTGGGGCTCGTCACGGGGGCCTGCCTGGCCGACTTCGGCATGGACGTGACGTGCGTCGACAAGGACGAGGCGAAGATCGCCCTCCTCCGGAACGGGATCTCCCCCATCTACGAGCCGGGCCTCGAGGAGATCATCCACAAGAACGAGAAGGCGAAGCGGCTCCGCTTCACGACGGAGCTGGCCGCGTCCGTCGAGCGGGCCCTCGTCATCTTCATCGCCGTCGGCACGCCGCCGAAGGACGACGGGTCGCCGGACCTCTCGTTCATCTTCGAGGTGGCCGAGGCGATCGCCTCCCACATGAACGGCTACAAGGTCGTCGTGACGAAGTCGACGGTGCCGACGGGGACCGGAGCCCAGATCGAGGAGATCCTCCGGAAGAACCCCCGGGGGCACAAGTTCTCGGTCGTCTCGAACCCGGAGTTCCTCCGGGAGGGGTCGGCCATCGAGGACTTCATGCGCCCCGACCGCGTCGTCATCGGCTCGCGCGACGAGCAGGCCATCGCCATCGTGAAGGACGTCTACTCGCCCCTCGTCGTGGCGGGCGTCCCGTTCGTCGTGACCGACGTCGAGTCGGCCGAGCTGATCAAGTACGCCTCGAACGGCTTCCTCGCCCTGAAGATCACGTTCGTCAACGAGATCGCCGCCATGTGCGAGCGGATGGGCGCCGACGTGAAGGACGTGGCCCGCGGCATGGGGCTGGACAAGCGGATCGCCCCGGCCTTCCTCCTGCCCGGGCCCGGGTACGGCGGCTCCTGCTTCCCGAAGGACTCCTCCGCCGTCGTCGACCTCGCGCGGAAGAACGGCTACAGCTTCCGGATCATGGAGACGGTCCTCGAGGTGAACGACGCCGTCAAGGCGCGGATGGTCGAGAAGGTCGAGAAGCTCTGCGGGGACCTCCGCGGCAAGCGGGTCGCCGTCCTCGGCATCGCCTTCAAGCCCGAGACGGACGACATCCGGGAGAGCGCGAGCGTGAAGCTGATCCGCGACCTCGGGGCCCGCGGGGCCTCGGTCGTGGCCTACGACCCGGCCGCGATGGAGAACGCGCGGAAGGAGGTCCCGGGGCTCGAGCTGGCCGAGGAGGTCTACGACTGCGCCCGCGGCGCCGACGCCCTCGTGCTCGCCACCGACTGGAACCAGTTCCGGAAGCTCGACCTCGAGAGGCTCGAGAAGACCATGAAGGCGAAGAACTTCGTCGACCTCCGCAACCTCTACGAGCCGGCCGAGATGCGGAAGCTCGGCTGGAACTACGTGGGGCTGGGGCGGGGCTGATGCGCGTCGTCGTCACGGGCGTCGCCGGGTTCCTCGGAAGCCACCTGGCCGACCGCCTCCTCGCCGACGGGCACGAGGTGGTCGGGCTCGACAACCTCGTCACGGGGCACGAGCGGAACATCCAGCACCTGGCGGGGAACCGGAAGTTCCGGTTCGTCTTCCACGACGTGACGGAGTACATCTACCTCGACGGCCCCGTCGACGCGATCCTCCACTTCGCGTCGCCCGCCTCGCCCATCGACTACCTCCAGATCCCGATCCAGACCCTGAAGGTCGGCGCGCTCGGGACGCACAAGGCGCTGGGCCTGGCGCGGGCGAAGAAGGCCCGCTTCCTCCTCGCGTCCACGTCCGAGGTCTACGGCGACCCGCTCGTCCACCCGCAGCCCGAGACCTACTGGGGGAACGTCAACCCCGTCGGCCCGCGCGGCTGCTACGACGAGGCCAAGCGCTTCGCCGAGGCGATGACCGTCGCGTACCGGGACTTCCACGGCATCGACACGCGGATCGTCCGCATCTTCAACACCTACGGCCCGCGGATGCGGCCGAACGACGGGCGGATCGTGCCGTCGCTCATCTCGCAGGCCCTGAAGAACGAGCCCCTCACCGTCTTCGGCGACGGCTCGCAGACGCGCTCCTTCTGCTACGTCTCCGACCTGATCGACGGCATCGTCCGGCTCCTCCTGTCGGGCATCAAGGACCCCGTCAACGTCGGCAACCCCGCCGAGATGACCGTCCTCGAGTTCGCCGAGACGATCCGGCGCGCCACGGGCGCCTCCGCCCCCATCGTCCGCCGCCCCCTCCCCGTGGACGACCCGAAGCAGCGCCGGCCCGACATCACGAGGGCGCGGACCGAGCTGGGCTGGGAGCCGAAGGTGCCGCTGGCCGACGGGCTCGAGGCCACCATCGCCTACTTCCGCACGCTCGGCTGACCGCTCCGGCCCCGCTTCTCCCCTAGAATCGCCTCTCCGTGAAGAAGCCGTTCGAGGTCTTCGCCGACCGCTGGATCCGGCACGGGCTGATCCTGAGCTTCGGCATGGGTTTCACGGTCCCCTACTTCCGCCTCCTGAACCAGGTGCACGTGGAAGGGGACGACCTCCTCGAGGCGCTGCCGCCCCGGAAGGTCGTCTTCCTCTCGAACCACCAGTCGTACTTCATGGAGGCCTTCGCCTTCTTCGACCTCGTCTACGTGAAGCACGGCTTCGACCTCGAGAGCCCGTACCTCCGCTTCTCGGCCGCGGAGGAGACGATGAAGAAGAACCTCCTGACGGTCCTCTTCACGAAGGCCGGGGGCGTGACCTTCCGCCGCTCGTTCCGCGACGGGGGGAAGGAAGTGAACCGCCCCGTCGACCTCGAGGGAGTGGCCCGCGTCGAGGAGGCCATCGAGAACGGGTGGCTCCTCCACTTCCCCGCCGGGACGACGCAGCCGGGAGCGCCGCTCCGGAAGGGGATCGCGCAGATCCTCCACCGGACGCAGGCCGTGGCCGTGCCGGTCCGGGTGGACGGCTTCCGCCGCCTCCTCCTCCACAAGCAGCTCCCCGGGAAGCTCTTCCGGAAGTGCTCGATCCGGATCCACCGTCCGCTCGACCTCCGCGACTTCTACTCCCGCCCGTACGACAAGGAGACGGGAAGCGCCGTCGTGGATCAGCTCGGCACGCTCATCAACGATCCCGCCTGAGGGAGGCCGTGGGGCGAAAGACCGGCCGTCCGTCACCCCGGGCCGCGGCGGGGACCCCCGCGCCGGGCCCGGCGTCTCCGGCGGTCCTTCCGGCGGCGCTCCTCCTCGCCACCTTCGCCGGGATGACCGCCTGGACGTTCCGGAAATGGGTCGACCCGTTCGTCGACTTCGGACAGACGATGGAGTTCGCCCGCGACGTGGCCGGGGGAAAGGTCCCCTACCGCGACGTGGCGCTCCTGCACGGTCCGCTCTCGACGGGGGTCGACGCCCTCGTCGTCCGCCTCTTCGGCCCCACGATCGGAGCGCTCACGACGTTCAACCTGGCGGTCGTCGCGGCGATGGCGGCGCTCCTCTTCCGGCTCCTTCGGGACGCGTTCGACCGGTTCGCGGCGACGGCCGGAAGCCTCCTCTTCCTCCTCGTCTTCGCCTTCGGGCAGTACACCCCCGCCTCGATCACGAACTACGTCGCCCCCTACACGCCCGAGATCGTCCACGGCCTCGCCCTCGGCCTCCTCGCCGTCTTCTTCGCCTCGCGCTCCGGCCGCTCCGGGAAGCCGGCGGACGCGGCGCTCGCGGGTCTCTTCGCCGGCTTCGCCTTCCTCACGAAGGCCGAGACGTCCGTCGCGGCTCTCGGCGGCGCAGCCGCGGGAGTCCTCGTCGCCGTCCTCGCACGGCGGCGGACGGGCGGACGCGTCGCGCCGCTCCTCGGTCCGTTCGCCGCCGGCCTCGCCGCGCCGCCGGCCGCGGCGTTCCTCGTCTTCCTGGTCTGGCTCCCCCCGGGCGACGCGCTGCGCGCGGCCCTCGGCCCGTGGCCCTACGTCCTGCCGGGATCGGCCGCCGGGCTCCCCTTCTTCCGCTGGGTGGCCGGGACGGACGACGTTCCCGGGAATCTCGGCCGGATCCTTCTGTGGGGGGCGGGGCTCGCGGCCGTCCTCGGAGGGGCTGCGCTCTGGACGCGGCGGATCGGCCCGGGCCGGAGCCGCGCCGGCTTCTACGTCGCGACGGGTCTCGCCGCGGCCGGGCTCGCCACGACGATCGGGCGTCCCGAGTGGCTGGAGGTCTCGCGCCCCCTTCCGCTCGTTCTCGCGGCCGCGATCGCCATGGACACGCGCCGGTTCCGGCGCGGAGGCGCAGCGGCTTCGCCGGGCGCGGCCGCCCGGATCCCCTTCGCCGTCTTCGCCCTCCTCCTCCTCCTGAAGACGCCGCTCGCCTCGCGCCTCTACCACTACGGGCAGTTCCTCTCGATGCCGGGCTTCCTCTTCGCCGCGGGGCTCCTGGTCACCTCGATGCCGTCCGCGATCGAGCGGCGCGGCGGGAGCGGACGGGCCTTCCGCCTCGTCGCCGTCCTCCTTCTCGCCCTCGTGACCGGGACGGCGCTCTTCTGGACCCGGGCGTTCATGGGACTGAAGACCTGCCGCGTCGGTGCGGGGGCCAACCGCTTCGACGCCGACGAACGAGGCGGCGTCCTCGAAGAGGCCCGCGCCGCGATCGCCGTCGCCGCGCGGCC
>DAOMFB010000260.1:0-4728 GCA_035429585.1 Thermoanaerobaculia bacterium | reverse complement strand
CTGGGCCACGCCGCGGGCCGAGGCGTACACGGAGTTCGTCCGGAAGATCGGCCGGGCCTACCGGCTCGACCCGCTCCTCGTCGTGGCGGGCCGGCCCGACGCCGTGCTCGAGGCGGCGGGGAAGAAGGTCGTCTTCAACGCCCGGGGCCAGCGGGGCACCAACGTCCTGAACCTGCCGGTGCCCAAGCCGGCCGGGCGCTTCCGGATCGTCTGCGCCGGCGGCTCGACGACGTTCGACCTCCTGGCCGAGGACAACGCGGCCACGTGGCCCGCCCGGCTCGGCCGCGCCCTCGCGGAGAGGGACGTGGACGTGGCGAACGCCGGCTTCCCCGGCTGGACGAGCCTCGAGAGCCTCCTGTCGCTCGAGACCCGGGACGTGGCGCTCGGCCCGGACCTCGTCGTCGTCTACTCCGGCGTGAACGACCTCCAGCCGGCGGGCCACGAGCCGTTCGCCCCCGACTACAGCGCCGGCCACCGCGAGATCCTCCCCCGGGTGACGGGCGCCGCCGCCGTGCCGGTCCGGCTGGTCTCCCGCTCGCTCCTCCTCGAATCCCTCCTCGACCGCCTCCGGCCCGGGCGCGCGGAGGGAGACGAGGGGTACGCCCCGGCGTACGCCTGGAGGGGAGGGCCGCGGCAGGACGACATCCCGCCGGCGGCCGTCGCCGTCTACGAGCGGAACCTCCTCTCCACCATCGGCGTCGCCTCGGCCCACGGCGCGAAGGTCCTGCTCGTTCCGGAGGCGCTCCGCGTCCGGCGCGGCCACGAGACGCGCGACACGCAGTGGATCGAGGGGTGGTGCCCGGGACTGACGGTCGCCGGGGCCCGGAGGGGTCTCGAGCGCTACAACGAGGTGATGCGGAAGCTCGCCCGCGAGGGACGCGCGCTCCTCGTGGAGCCCTTCCCCGACGCCGCCCACGCCGACGAAGAGTTCCTGGATCCGTGCCACTTCTCGCCGGAGGGGTCCGAACGGTTCACGCGGCGGCTCGCGGACGCGGTCTCCCGGGCCTTCCTCGAAGGCCGGGCCCGATGACCGGCGAGCCGGCGGCCCGGGGCGAGAGGGTCTACGTCCCGGCCCTCGACGGCCTCCGGGCCCTCTCCATCGCGCTCGTCGTCGGCGAGCACAGCGCGCTCGAGCCCTATCCCCCCTTCCGGCTCGGCTACTTCGGCGTCGACGTCTTCTTCGTCCTCTCCGGCTACCTCATCACCTCGCTGCTCCGCGGGGAGCAGCGGGCGACGGGGGGGCTCGTCCTCAAGAAGTTCTACGCCCGGCGGTTCCTCCGGATCGTGCCCGCCCTCTGGGCCTGGGCCGCCGTCCTGCTCGTGACCCGGGTCGACCCCCCGGCCTCGGTCCTCTGGTCCGTCCTCTGGATCTCCAACATCGTCCTCGCGGCGGGCGCCATGCCGTCCACCGGCGGCGCTCCGGTCAGCTGGTCGCTCTCGATCGAGGAGCAGTTCTACGCCCTCTGGCCGCCGCTCGGGAAGCGCCTGAAGCCGGCGGCGTGGGCGGGCGTCGCGGCGGCGGTGATCGTCGCGATCACCGTGTGGCGGGCCGTCCTCGTGAGCCGCGGCATCACGGGCTTCCCGCTCCTGAGCGCCCGGCCCGACGCCCATCTCGACGTGATCCTCTGGGGCTGCCTCGCGGCGCTGGTGGAGGAGACCGGGACGTACGCGCGGGTCCGCGAGTTCGTGAGGGCCCGGCGGAACACGGTGCTCCTCGGGCTCGCGGCCGCCGCCGTGGGGACCTACGCGCTCGCCGCGGTGAGCGACCGGAACGTGGGGACCTTCGGGTTCACGCTCGTCGCCGTCCTGACGGCGGCCTTCATCCTCTGGCTTCGGGCGGCGCCCGGGGCGCCGCTGACGAAGCTGCTCTCCCTGGCGCCGGTCGTCTTCGTCGGCCGGATCTCGTACGGCATCTACCTCTGGCACCGCCCGGCCGTCTACTGGCTCTACGACCCCGCCCGCGCCCCGCTCTCTTCCGCCCTCGCCGGGTGGCCCGGCGCGGCCCGGGACGCGGTCCTGGCGGTCTGGTTCGTGGGCGCGATCCTCCTCTGGTCCTCCGTCTCGTGGTTCGTGATCGAGAGGCCCTTCCTCCGCCTGAAGGAGCGCTTCGAGGTCCTGGGCGAGCGCCGGATCGAGGCTGCTACGATCGCCCGGTGAATCCGGACCGGAAATTCGGGCTCGTCGTGGGCGGGCTTCTCCTCGCCGTCGGGGTGCTCCTCCTGACGTGGCGGCACCGGACGGCGGCGGGCACCGTCCTGGCGGCCCCCGGAGCGGTCCTCCTGCTGCTGGCGGCCGTCGCGCCGTCGCTCCTCGCCGCGCCGCACCGCGGCTGGCTCCGGTTCTCGCACCTCCTCGGGACGGTGAACGGGTTCCTCTTCCTCTCGATCGTCTTCTTCCTGATCCTCACCCCTCTCGGGCTCTTCCTCCGCCTCCTGGGGCGCGACGAGCTGCGGCGGCGGGGCCCGGCGCCCGCGTCGATGTGGGAGCCGTACCCGGAGAGGAACCGCGACCGAACGCACTTTGAGAAGATCTTCTGACGATGGCCAGGCGCGAGGTGTTCCAGCAGCTCTGGGAGTTCCTGAGGTACCGGAAGAAGTACTGGCTGGCGCCGATCATCTTCCTGATGGTCCTCGTCGGCTTCCTCCTTCTCGTGGCCCAGAAGAGCGTCATCGCGCCGTTCATCTACACGTTGTTCTGATCGGGGGGTGCGCGGTCCGTCAGGGTGCCCGGTACGCCGGGTTCGCACCCCCCGGGCCCCCCGGGTCCCTCCCGTAAACTCGGGCCGTGGCGCGCACGATCCTCGGCCTGTCGGCCTACTACCACGACTCCGCGGCGTGTCTGCTCGTCGACGGCCGCGTCGTCGCGGCCGCGCAGGAGGAGCGCTTCACGCGGAAGAAGCACGACGCCGGGTTTCCCGCCCGCGCCGCCCGGTACTGCCTCGAGGCGGGCGGGCTCGCGGCGACGGACCTCGACGCCGTCGCCTTCTACGACAAGCCGCTCCTGAAGTTCGAGCGGCTCTTCGAGACCTACCTCGACTACGCCCCGCGCGGCTTCGGCTCCTTCCAGAAGGCGATGCCGCTCTGGCTGACGAACCGCCTCTGGATGCAGGAGGAGATCCACCGCGAGCTCGGCACGACCGCCCGGATCCTCTTCGGCGACCACCACGAGTCGCACGCCGCCTCGGCCTTCTTCCCGTCGCCCTTCGAGGAGGCGGCGATCCTGACGATGGACGGCGTGGGGGAGTGGGCGACCTCGTCCCTCGGCGTCGGGAGGGGGAACACGATCGACCTCCTCTCCGAGCTCCGCTTCCCGCACTCGATCGGCCTTCTCTACTCCGCCTTCACCTACTTCTGCGGCTTCAGGGTGAACAGCGGCGAGTACAAGCTGATGGGCCTGGCCCCGTACGGCGAGCCGCGCTACGCGGACGCGATCCGCGAGAAGCTGGTCCACGTCTGCGACGACGGGTCGATCCGCCTGAACATGGAGTACTTCGAGTATCCGAGCCGGCTCCGGATGACGGGGGCCGGGTTCGAGCGGCTCTTCGGCGGCCCGGCGCGGGAGGCCGAGTCGAAGCTGACGCAGCGGGAGATGGACCTCGCGGCGTCGATCCAGGAGGTCACCGAGGAGATCGTCCTCAAGATGGCGCGCCACGTCCGGAAGACGACCGACGCGCGCTACCTCTGCCTGGCCGGGGGCGTGGCGCTGAACTGCGTGGCCAACGGCCGGCTGCTCCGGGAAGGGACCTTCGACGACCTCTGGGTCCAGCCGGCGGCGGGCGACGCCGGCGGAGCCGTCGGGGCGGCGCTCGCCGTCTGGCACCGGTACCTCGGCATGCCGCGCGAGAGCGCGGAGAAGAGGGGAACCTGGAGACCGGGGAATTCGCCGAAAAGGGGGAACGAAGACGGGGGCGCGGCGGCGCGGGTGGAAGCCAGCGGGAGCGCCGCGGGGACGGTCTCGGCGAATGCGCTTCCGCCATACGAAGACGGCATGTCCGGTGCGTTCCTGGGCCCCTCTTTTCATTCAGAAGAAATCTCCTCGTGGCTCTCGTCCCGGAGCTTCCCGTTCCGAACGGTCGCGCGCGAGGCCCTTCCCGACGCCGTCGCCGCCCTGCTGTCGGAGGAGAAGGTCGTCGGCTTCCTCCAGGGGCGGATGGAGTTCGGCCCGCGGGCCCTCGGCGGCCGGAGCATCCTGGGCGACCCGCGTTCCCCCCGGATGCAGTCCGTCATGAACCTCAAGATCAAGTTCCGGGAGTCCTTCCGCCCCTTCGCGCCGTCCGTGCTGCGCGAGGAGGTCTCGAAGTGGTTCGAGATCGACGCGGACTCCCCCTACATGCTCCTCGTCGCCGACGTGGCCCGCCCCCTCCGGCGGGAGATGACCGGCGCCGAGAAGGCGCTCTGGGGGATCGAGAAGCTGAACGTGCCCCGCTCCTCGATCCCGGCCGTGACGCACGTGGACTACTCGGCCCGCCTGCAGACGGTCCGGCGCGAGGCGAACCCGCTCTACTACGACGTGCTGGCCGCCTTCTTCCGGAAGACCGGCTGCCCCGTCCTCGTGAACACGTCGTTCAACGTCCGGGGCGAGCCGATCGTCTGCACGCCGGAGGACGCCTACCGGTGCTTCATGCGGACGGCGATGGACGCCCTCGTCCTGGAGAACCACCTGCTCCTACGGGAGGAGCAGCCGCCGTGGACGGAGGGAGACGACTGGCAGAAAACCTTCGGCCTGGAC
>DAOMFB010000259.1:0-4743 GCA_035429585.1 Thermoanaerobaculia bacterium | reverse complement strand
TCCCCGGGCTGGTCGGCCGCGGACGCCGGCGGGGGGGCCGGGGCCGTCCGCGAGGAAGCCGCCGCGCTCGCTCCCGGACGGCCCGATCAGCCGCCGGCGCGCCGGAGCGAGGTCTCGACGAAACGCTGCTCGCCCGTCGCCACGTCGGCGACGAGGCCGGAGACCCAGAGCCCCCAGACGGGCTTCCGGCCGCGCGTCCCCCCCAGGAGCGTGACCTCCACGTAGATCGGCCGCCGGTCGCGGAGGCCGTAGTGAGCCCACGGGTCCTCGATCAGCTGCGGGACGCCGTGAACGGCGTGCTCGACCGTCGCGAGCGGCGTTCCGTCCGCCCCGACGACGTGGATGCGGGCCCGGAACGGCACGACGTCGCGCTCCGACGCCGGAAACGTCAGCACGAGCCGGCTGCGGCGGGCGGCGTCCCAGAAGAGCGGCCCCGTGCGCAGAGTGTCGCCGGGGCGGGCCAGGTCCCGGGGATCGAGAACGGGGACCGCCAGCGGCGGCGGCCCGCCGCCGCGCCGGTCCCGCAGCGAGGCCGTGACGGAGAGGGGCTCGCGGCTCTCGAAGAGGAACGAGGAGACCGAGGGGAAGAGCGGGATCCGGAGCGGGATCGCCCGCGCGGCGCCCGCCGCGACGGCGTAGGTCTCCACCTCGGCCGGCCGCGCGTCGGGGGGCCAGCGCCGGAGCCGGACCGTCGCGGCCGCGGTCCCCGGATTCGTTACGACGACGCGCGTCTGCCACGGCGTCCGCCCGGGGAGCCGCGACTCGATCACGACCGGCACGAAGGCTTTCGCCGGGAGGCCCTCCTCCCGCCCCGGCCCGCAGGCCGCGGCGAGGAGGAGCGCGAGGCCGACGCCGGCCCGTCGCGTCAGCCGGCCCACAGCCAGTTCACGAAGACCCAGACGTACGCCGCCTGGGTCAAGAGCCCGAGAACGAGGAGGGCGCGGCAGAGGGTCGGGCGCGCCGAGAGGCCGGCGAGCGCGGCGATGGCGGGGAAGGCCGGCAGGACGTACCGCCCCGCGCTTTCGAGCGTTCCCGTGAAGGGGACGAGGCCGATCGTCATGAGGACGTAGAGCGACTCGATCCAGCGCTTCTCGCGGAGGAGCCGCAGGGCGAGGACGGCGAAGAGGAGGAGGAAGACCCCCTCGAGCGTCCGGGCCGGGCTCTTGTGGAGGATCCGGCCGGTCGTCACGTCCCCCCAGACCGTCTTCGCGATGATCCGCGGGCCGTCGAGCGCGGTCTTCTGCTCCAGCCCCCAGTTGTGCTGCGCCTTCGTGAAGAGCAGCGGGTCGCCGAAGCGGACCTCGAAGTAGGCGCAGAAGGTCAGGAAGCCGAGGAGCGGCGGGAGGCCGGTCAGCGTCGCGGCGAGGAGGGCGCGCGCCCAGCCCCGCCCCGCGCGCCGGCTCCGGACGAGGGACGAGAGGGCGAGATAGGGGGCGAGGACGACGCCCGTGATCCGCGTGAGCCCCGCGAGGTAGCCCGCGGCGGCGGCCGCCGCCGGCCGCCCGCGGTCGACGGCCACGACGGCGAGGAGCGCGAGGAAGAGGAAGAGGGACTCCGTGTAGACGGCGAGGAAGAAGAACGACGTCGGGAAGGCGAGGAGGGCGAGGAGCGCGGGGCGGACCCGCTCCTCGCCCCAGCGCGTCCGGACCGATGCGGCGAAGAGGAGGACGGCGCCGAGGAGCGCCGCGGCCGAGATCAGGTTCCCCGCCGCCGACGTCTCGAGGCCGGTCGTGCGCGCGAGGAGCCTCATCAGGAGGGGGTAGAGCGGGAAGAAGGCGTGGTTGGTCTCCTCGCCGAAGGCGCGCGGCGGCGGGCCGTACCCCCCCTCGGCGATGCTGATGTACCAGCCGGCGTCCCATCGGGCGAGCGGCGTCGCGCGCCGGACGAGGTCGTAGCCCCACTTCGTCGGGCCGGTGAGCCACGGCGTCAGCTGCGTGGCGAGGAGCGCGACGAGCCAGATCCAGAGGACCCACGCCAGGGTGACGAGGAGGAGCCGGCGGGGCGGATTCACGGGAGGCGGCATTATAGGAACCGGACGGCGCCATGAATCCGGGCGAGCACGAGACGATGTTCCGCGTCGAGGAGCGGTACTGGTGGTACCGCGGCATGCGTCGCATCGCGCGCCGCGTCGCCCCGGACCTCTTCCGTCTCCGCGCGGGAGAGCGCCTCCTCGACGTCGGCTGCGGCACCGGGGCGAACCTCGCGGAGATGGCCCCGCCGGAAAGCGGCGTCCTCGGCGTCGGCCTCGACCTGTCGTTCGAAGGGCTGCTCCTCTGCCGCCGCCGGGGCCTCTCGCGCCTCGTCCTCGGCACGGCCGAGCGCCTGCCGCTCCGAAGCGGTTCCTTCGCCGGAATCTCCTCGCGCGACGTGCTGGTGAGCGTCCCCGACGACGCCACGGCCCTCCGCGAGGCCGCCCGGGTCGCCCGCCCCGGGGCTCCCGTCTACCTGACCGTGGCGGCGCTCCGCGCGTTCGCCGGGGAGCAGGACGTCGCGACCCACGTCCTCCGCCGCTACTCGGCGGGGGAGCTCCGCCGGAAGGCCGAGGCCGCGGGCCTCGCGGTCCGGCGGTCGGGCTACGCGAACTTCTTCCTCTCGCCCCTCGTCTTCGTCGTCCGGCGCCTGCGCGCCGTTCTCCTCCCGAAGCGCGACCCGGCCGCCGTCCGGTCCGAGTTCCACCTGGCCCCGGCACCGCTGAACGCCCCCCTGACGGCCCTTCTGGGCCTGGAGGCGGAGCTTCTGGCCATGATCCGCTTTCCCTTTGGAGTTTCGGCCTTTTTCTATGGCTCCAAACGATTGGATTAGATCCGGATAGGGCATCTGAATCATTCCCCGTGCCGGGTCCCGAAACTAGCCTGTCACCCGGTAATCAATGCCTGCAGTCACACCCCTATCGCGTGTGACCCGTCCGAACGGGGTTCGGGACGGTGAGACCGTTCTCGACAGTGGGGGTGTCCTCACCCCCGAGACGACCTTCGCACGTATCCCCACGACTTCGAATTCGGTTTTCCGGCCGATCTCGGGCCGGAAGGAGGAGTTCTCATGGTAGGAGTGCAGCGCGGCCTTCTCATCATGATGGCGGCCGGGGCCATCGCCCTGGGACCGTCGACACTCAAGGTGGTCCCGCCGGACGGCTCGGCGCCCGTCAGCGGCGAGGCGGACAACCCGACGGCGGTGTCCTATCAGGTCACCGACAAGGAGTTCTACCTCGCGGCGGACACCGTTTCCTACATCCGGCCGGGCCTGGTGGTGAAGATCAACAGCGTCACCGACATGGCCTCGGGGAAGAAGCCGATCGTCGACCTCAACATCACGGACGACTTCGGCAACCCGCTCGACCGGACCGGCGCCACGACGCCGGGCGTCGTCACGCTGCGGTTCGTCCCCGCCGTCTGGGACGCGACGGCGTTCAGCTACAGGAACCTGATCGTGTCGGGCAACAACCCGTCGCGGGACAACACCGGGACGTGGACGACCCTCGACATCGGGCACTACACCTACAAGTTCAACGCCACGATGCCGACCTTCGACGCGAACATGCCGATGACGCTCATGGTAGGCGGCAACCGGAACGTCGTCGACTACGTCGGAAAGACCTACTACGTGAACGCCTTCAAGGACTTCGTCCCGGCCACGGGCGCGGCGGCGACGACCTGGGGCGCCACGACGACGGCCGCGTGCAACCAGTGCCATGACCCGCTGGCCCTCCACGGCGGCAACTACCGCGAGGCGAAGACCTGCGCCCTCTGCCACAACCCGGTCAACATGACGGGAGGCAACGCCGAGTTCAACGGCCGGCTCTTCTTCCACCAGATCCACGCCAGCCTGAACGAGGGGATCGGCGAGATCACCTACCCGCAGCTGATCCAGCAGTGCGCCACCTGCCACGACAAGAACGCCCCGAACGGGAACACCTGGGCCACGATGCCGGGGATGGTCGCCTGCGGCTCCTGCCACACCGACATCGACTGGGCGACGGGAGCGGGCCACGGCCCGGACAACCTCCCGCAGACGAACGACTCCCAGTGCGCGTCCTGCCACGCGTCCACGCAGACGGCCGAGTGGGACACGTCGGTCCCGGGCTCGCACCTCCTCCCCTCGAACTCGACGCAGCTCCAGGGGCTGAACCTCGCGATCGTCGAGATGACGAACAACGCGAAGGGCCAGAACCCGACCGTCAAGTTCAAGCTGACGGACAACAAGGGCAACGCCATCAAGCCGTCCTCGGCAACCGGCGGGGCCTCGGTCTCGCTCGTCATCAGCGGCAACACGAAGGACTACGCGCTCGCCGCCCCGATCAGCCAGACCGCGACGGCCGCCGCCTACGACACGGCGACCGGGGTCTGCACCTACACGTTCACGGTGCCCACGGGGCAGACGAGCGTCATCCCGTCGAACGCGACGGGGACCTGGACCCTCAGCGCCTCGTCACGGCGGACCGTCAATCTCGTCAAGGCCGTCGGCGGGACGATCTCCTACACCGAAGGGGCGATGAACCCGATCTACAACTTCTCGGTGGACGGCAGCGACGTCGTGGCCCGCCGCGTCGTCGTCGACCTCGCGAAGTGCAACGCCTGCCACTACCGTCTCGCGACGACCTTCTCCCACGGCGGCCAGCGGATCGCGATCCAGTTCTGCGTCATGTGCCACGCCCCGAACGCCAGCGACGCGGCCCGCCGCCCGGCGGACGGCTCCGCGAACCCGGCCGAGTCGATCCAGTTCGCCCGGATGATCCACCGGATCCAC
>DAOMFB010000258.1:0-4744 GCA_035429585.1 Thermoanaerobaculia bacterium | reverse complement strand
CGTCTGGAACCCCGGGGCGGAGGCCCTGACGTGCCCCTACTGCGGCACCGCGCGCGCCGTGCCGCAGCGACGGGGCGAGGTCGTCGAGAAGCCGATCGAGGAGGGCCTTCGCGCCCCGCGCGACCTCGGCTGGGGCGTCTCGCGGAAGACGGTCCGCTGTCAGCGCTGCGGCGCGTCGCAGTCGAGCGAGCCCGGCCTCGCCGCTCTTCGGTGCGCCTTCTGCGGCGCGCAGGCGGTGGTGGAGGCGCCCGCGGCGGGGAACATGGTCCGCCCGGAAGGAGTCCTTCCCTTCCGGGTCGGCCGGGACCGGGCCGCGGAGATGTTCCGCGGCTGGCTCTCGCGCCTCTGGTTCCGCCCGGACGACCTCCGCGAGACGGCGGCCCTGAACGCCCTGCAAGGGGTCTACGTCCCCTTCTGGACCTTCGACGCCGCGACGCACTCCGAGTGGGAGGCCGAGGCGGGAACCCCGTACCAGGTCACGGTCGACGGGCGGACCGAGACGCGGATCCGGTGGGAGCCCGCCTCGGGCTTCCTCGAGAAGTTCTTCGACGACCTCCCCGTCGCCGCCTCGAAGGGGCTGCCGCGGCCGCTCCTTCAGGGGCTCGAGCCCTTCCCGACGAAGGACCTCGTCGCGTACGACCCCTCCTTCCTCTCCGGCTTCCTCGCGGAGGAGTACGCCGTCGACCTCCCCGACGCCCTCCGCGAGGCGAAGGGCCGGATGGAGGCCGAGATCCGCTCCGCCTGCGCCGCCCAGATCCCCGCCCCGATGCACCGGAACCTCTCGGTGCGGACCGCCTGGTCGGGCCTCGCCTACAAGAACGGGCTCTTCCCGATCTGGATCGCCGCCTACGACTACCGGGGGACGCCCTTCCGCTTCCTCGTCAACGGCGTGACCGGCCGGGTCTCCGGAAAGGCCCCGTGGTCCGCGGTGAAGATCGCCCTCGCCCTCCTCGCGGCGCTCCTCGTCCTCGCGATCCTCTCCCTCTTCGGGAAGTAGGCCCGCGGTCAGCCCGACCGGCGCTTCTTCCGTGCGCGGTGGACCGCCTCGTGCCGCGCGATCATCGCCGCGGGGGGCGTTGCCGCGACGACGTTCGCGATGACGTCGAGCGGCAGGTCCTCGAGCCGCTTGAACCGGACGCAGCACTTCCCCATGACCAGCTTCTTCCCCGCCTTCGCGAACCCCTCCCTGAGCCGCCTCGCCTCGCCCCCGTCGCCGTAGACGTTCATCAGGTAGAGGGCGAAGTGGTTCTTCTGCGCGGCGAGCGCCGCGTATCAGAGGGGCTGGCCGTTGTAGGTGTCGGGGTACGTCTCGAGCGGCACGGCCCAGCAGGGCATCCCCCACATCATCGCCTCGCGGTACCCGCGGGGGATGTTCTTCCGGACGACCCTGAGGACGGCGGAGACGACCCGCCGCCGCTCCGCGGGGAGCTCCGCGAGGTAGTCGGCCACCGTCGCCGCCCGGCTCTGGACCATCGTCGCCTCCGTCCCCCGAATCTTATCGAGACGACGTCTCGAAACGAAACGGGCCGGCGCGCGCGGCGCCGGCCCGGATGCGGCGGACGGACGGGGCTACTTCGCCGGGAAGCCCATCTCCACGAGGAGATTGGTCGCCTTGTCGACCTCGGTCATGACCCAGAGCATGTTCCGCGAGTCGACCTGGATGGAGCGGGTCTTCTCCTTGTCGAAGAGGTAGTCCGCCGCCACCGTGTCGAACGTGCCGTCGAAGAGAAGGCCGACGAGCTCCCCCGCGCTGTTCAGCGTGGCCGAGCCGGAGTTGCCTCCCGTCGTGTCGACGTTCGAGAGGAAGTCGACCGGAACGTCCTTCAGCTTCGGATCGAGGTACGGCGTGGGCTTGCCGCCGTGGACGGCCTTGATGGCGTCGAGCTCGGCCTTCGGCGCGTTGAACTCGCCGGTCCCGGTCGCCTTCTCGAGGATCCCCTTGAGCGTCGTCTGGGGGAGATAGAACAGGCCGTCGCGCGGCTCGACGCCCTTCACGGTCCCGTAGGTCACCCGGAGCGTGGAGTTGGCGTCCGGCGAGACGAGGCCGCCGTTCTTCGCGAGGAAGGCCTCGGCGTAGGGGGGCCCGAGCCGGTAGTTCGCGCCGGAGCGCTCCTTCGCCTTCTCGCGGTTCGCCTCCTGCATCGGGTAGAGCGCCGCGGCCAGGAGGACCATCGAGTCCTTCGTCGCGACCTGCTCGGCCGTCGTCTTGTCGAAGAGCGACATCCGGAAGTCCTTGTCGTACATCTTCGTCCCGGCGTAGAGCTTCTCGAGCCAGGCGTCGCAGGCCTTCGCGGCGTCGGCCTCGGTCATCCCCGGCGCGAGGCCGATCTCCTTGTCGAGGGGGTCGATCCGCTGGCCGGCGGGGAGCTTCGCGATGTCGGCGAGGGCGTACTTCATCAGGGCGCGGTCGGCCTTGGGGGAGAGGGTCCGCTGGGCCCGCTCCTGGCCGTCCCGCATCCGCTGCCAGTTCCGCTCCTGGAAGGCCGGGTCGCGGTCCGCGTCCTTCTTCGGCTTCTCGATCGAGAAGCGGTAGAGGTTCTGCGCGGAGCCGAGCGCCGAGCCCATGATCCCGGACATCTCGGCGAGGAGCGCGTCGCGCTCACGGGTCTTCGTCCGCTCGGCGAGGATCTGGGTGATCGCGGGGAGGATCTCGCCGTACTTCGCCTTGCGGGCGGGCTCGGCGGCGATCCAGGCCACGAACTCCTTCTCCTGGGCTTCCTTCTGCGCGAGGAGGCCCCCCTTGACCATCCCCTGCAGGACCCCCTTGTTCTTCGTCAGGCCGTTGTTCAGTCCGCGGATCGACTGGGCGACCTTCAGCGCCGTCTCCTTGTCGTCCTTCCCGAGGGCCTCGAGGATGGCGATCCGGTCGGTGGCGCGCTTGATGGAGCGCGGCAGGCTCCACTCCACGGTCTCCTTGACCTCGGCGTACGGGTTCAGGCGCGCCGTGCGGCCGGGGTAGCCGGCCACGAAGACGAGCTCGCCCGGCGACGCCCCCTTCGGGGAGACCTTGAGGAAGTGCTTCGGCCGGTAGGGAACGTTCTCCTTCGAGAAGGGGACCGCCTTTCCGTCCTTCGAGACGTAGGCGCGGTAGAAGGAGAAGTCGCCCGTGTGGCGCGGCCACTGCCAGTTGTCGGTCTCGCCGCCGAAGTTCCCGATCCCCTGGGCCGGGGAGTAGACGAGGCGGACGTCCTGGATCTCCATCTGCCCGATCTCGTACCACTTCATCCCCTCGAAGAAGGGGGCCACGTTGCAGCGGAGGCCTCCCTTCTCGCAGGCGGCCGTCTGGGCCTTCACGCGCTGCTCCACGACGTCGTAGCGCTTGCGGTCGGTGATCTTCGGGTCGATCTTCCCCATGATCTCCGCGGTGACGTCCTTCACCGAGACGGTCACGAAGACGCGGGAGCCCGGCCCGTTCCAGAGCTCCTCCTCCTTCGTCTTCGCCAGGAAGCCGTCCACCATCAGGTTCCGCTCCGGCTTCGAGTTGTACTGGAGCGCCCCCTGGACGCAGTGGTTGTTCGTGACGATGAGCCCCTCGGGCGACACGAACGACGCGCTGCAGCCGCCGAGCGAGACGATGGCCCCCATCGGGAAGCCGGTCAGGTCGGCGAAGGCGTTGGGGTCCCCGGTGAACCCGAGCGCCCGGAGGCGGTCGGCGAGCGCGGGGATCTGCTGGGGCATCCACATTCCCTCGTCGGCGGCGGCCGGAAGGGCCACCAGAACGAGGGCCAGGACCACGAGAAGGCGTTTCATCGGTTCCTCCGCCCCGCAAGTGGGGCGCGGGATTATGGAGCCGCCGCCCGCCGGGTCTCTATGATGAGGATGTATTGCTCCGAGCCGCCCTCCTCCTCGCCGCCGCCGCCCTCGTCTTCGGCTGGGTCTCCCCCGCCGAGGTTCCGGCCCTCCTCGACGCCGATCTCCTCCTCCTCTTCTTCGTCCTGATCGTCGCGGTCGAGTGCGCCCGGCGGTCGGGCCTCTTCCCCCGCCTCGTGCGGGTCGTTCTGACACACTCCCGCTCCTCCCGGGGGCTGGCCACGGCCGCCGTCCTCCTCACGGGGGCGACGGCCGCCCTCGTGACGACCGACGTGGCCCTCCTCCTCGTCGTTCCCTTCACGCTGACCTTCGAAACGGCCGTGCACGGGTTCGACGCCGCCCCGGTCGTCGTCCTCGAGATCGCCGCCGCGAACCTGATCGGGTGCCTGACGCCGACGGGAAACCCGCAGAACCTCTTCCTCTTCGTCCGCGGCGGCTTCACCGCGGGGAGCTTTTTCGGCGCGCAGGCGCCCTGGGTCCTCGGGGCGGGGCTCCTGACGCTCGCGCTCGTCCCCCTCCTCGTCCCGCCCCGGAGGCTCGAACCGCCCCGCGGACCCGCGGTCCCGGTGGAGCCGAAACTGGCGACGGCGGCCGTCGTCCTCCTCCTCCTCGAGGCGGCCGCCCTCTTCGCCGGCCTGCCCCGCGTCGTCCCGGCCCTCGCCGCGCTCCTCGCCGTCGGGCTGCTCGGAAAGAAGGCCCTCGAGATCGACTTCGCCCTCGTCGGCCTCTTCGCGGCCCTCTTCGTCGGCGTCGCCGGGCTCTCGCGCTCCCCCCTCGCCCGCCTTCTCGACCCGACCGCTCTCCTCGGCGCCTCCGCGGCCGGCCTCGCCGCGTCGGGCGCGCTCCTCTCGCAGGTCGTCTCGAACGTCCCGGCCGCCCTTCTCCTCGCGCCGAAGGCCGCGGCCTCGCCCGACCCGCTCGCCTTCGCAGGCCT
>DAOMFB010000257.1:0-4781 GCA_035429585.1 Thermoanaerobaculia bacterium | reverse complement strand
TCCTCGACCTTCACGCCCCAGGCCCAGGACGACGCGCGTTCGGCGCTGTAGAGGCGCCGCAGGACCGAGACGAGGAGGTCCACTTGGCGTCCGGGGTCCACACCTTCCATCGCGAGGAGCGGGTTCCACGACGGGAGCCTGTCTGCGCGGGTGAAGTCGAGGGAGACGACCCGGAGCTGCCCCGAGACCCGCGCCCAGCGCTCCACGCGCTCGGCGAGGTCGCCGTGGGGGTCGATGACGGCGAAGGCGTGGGCGCGAGACAGGAGGCCGCGCGCCATGGCTTCGAGCAGCGACGACTTCCCGGAGCCGGTGGCCCCGAGGACGAGGGCGTGCTGCCGCAGGTCGGTTCCCGTGAGGCGACAGGGGACGCGCGATCCGTCGGCGGCGAGGTACTCCCCGAACCGTTCGCCGTCTCCCTCTCGACGGAGCATCTCGTGCAGGGAGCGATCTCGCGCTCGGTAGAAGGCCGCCATTGCCTGCCAGTACCGGGTCTGACGGGTCTGGAAGGTGAGCGTGAGGGGTGTCGACTGGCTCATAGGAGGGAGAGGGCGAGGGCGATGAGGGCGAGTGGGACAAAGATGGCCGCTGCGAGAGCGAGGCGACCGGCCACCGTTGGCGGGAGGAGTCCCAGCTCGAGGAGGCGCAGGTAACGGCGCTGCCGCCTGGACGGTGGGCGCGGGTCGAGGACGGCGAAGCGGCTCCCGCCGACCGGGGCGACGAGGCCACGGCGCCGGAGCCGTGCGAGGAGCAGCCGCCCCTGCCAGTCCCACCGAAGCCGGCAGGCTCGGACGAGGGCGGCGACGAGCAGAGGGGGAGTCAGCCCGTCGCGCCGCTCCCGGCTCCGGAGGTAGAGGTAGGCGAGAAATGCCCGCCGCCCAACCAGCGGGAGGGCCTGGACGAACCAGTGCGTCGGCAGGGCGTGGGTCGAGAACGGGGGGACGTCGTCGGGGCCGAAGAGCGGCCGGTCGCCGGGAAGATCGCTCATGACCTCGACGGCGATCACCCCGCGGTCGGCCTCGTCGTGCCAGACGATCGCTCCGGCGTCCGAGAGCCGTCGAAGCGATCGGAGGACTTTCGCCCGAGGCATCCCCAGCATCCAGCCGAGGCTCTGGAAGGACGAGGCCGTCCGGTTCCTGAGCGCGAGTGCTCGTGCGGTGAGGAGCACGAGCGCGGGGTCCGGGCCGATCTCGCGAACCGCGAGGAAGAACGCGCCGAGGTCGATCCCGAGGACCGAGAGTCCGAGCGGCGGTTCCGAGACCGGGTGAACGACCTGAATCTGGCTGGTCCTATGCACGGACGGTTTGGGGGAGGCGGATGTGTCGGTAGGTATCGAGCGGCGATGGAGGTGTCTCGCCAGGTTTCGGGTGCCACGCAGCTAACGTGAGCCGCGCGGCCTCCGATCTCCGACGCAGGACATCACCGACCGGCTCCCGCAGCGACATCACGGCATCGACGATCACCAGCGGAGCGGAGAGGAGCGCGCGGCGGCGATCGAGGCTCAGCCCCGCCGACGCTCGCTCGCGGTGGACGACGACTCCTCGCGCTCTGGCGGTCTCCTCGATTACGCCGAGGACGCCCGCCGCGCGCGCGGGGCTCGGTTCGACGAGCAGGATGCCACCGCTCGCCACGAGGAGCGAGGGCAGGTTGCGGAGGAACGTGCTCGCGGTCTGCCGTGCGGCGTCGTCGAGTCGTGCCCGGCCGCTGAGCTTCCCCCGGCTCCCCTCGATGTCGAAGGCGAGGTAGCCGAGGAGAAGCTCTCGAATCGTCTGGTCGTCGAGGAATCGGCTCGCCACCTCGTGAACCGACGCGAGGCTCAGCCGTCCGGTTCCGCTTCGGATGTGGACGAAGCGCGTCCGGTCCACTCCGAGGGTCCGGGCAATTTCGGCAACAGATAACCCCTGCGCACGGCCGCGCTTCTCGATTTCGCGGATGAGAGAGGGGAGCACCACGGGGAGGAGAGAGGAGGAGGTCGCCGCCATGGTCGCGAAAACGAGACGACCTTTGGAGGGCGTGCGGTCACGTTGTGCGTTTCGCGCACCGCGGCGTCGCAGGGAGTCGACAAAAGGCCCCCGCTCCGCGTGCGCGGATCGCACAGTGTCGTGGGGGCACCTCGAGGCGAGGCACCTTCGTCGGTACTCTTGTCTTGCCTAACTGTCAAGAGTATGTCCCATTCGTTCGATCCGCGAAGCATTACGGATACGACCGCGCGCACCGGAGGCGCGCCGGCGCAGGGTGATCGCGCGCAGGTGCGCGCGCCAGAAGGGCTCCCGGAGCGCCTTTCCGGCGATTCGGGTGTCCCGCCTATGGGGGACACCCCAGGGGACAGCCCGAGGCACACCCGAGGGGACACGCTGACCCGAGGCGAGGTAATCGCGAACGGACGAGAGAGGTTCCTCCTCGAGCTCGTGGCTCGCCTCCGAGTCGTTCCGTTCCAGCTCGCGCTCCAGGTCGTCGCACCGGGCCGATCGCGGCGGGTGCTGGGGCGAATCGTGTCTCGCCTGGTCCGGCGGGGGCAGCTCGCCGTCTGGGTCGAGCAGACCGAAGCGAGCGGCAGCCCACGGTGGCTCCTCGCGACGCGGGCCGGGCGCACGGCCGGGCTCGACCTCCTCCAGGCAGCGGTGGAGGGGACGTCCGCGGAGACGATCGTCTCGACGATGCTCCCCTCCGAGCGGACGCGTCCCCTCGAGCTCTCCCCGCGGGTCGTGCCGCCGTTCCTCCGCCACCAGAAGGAGACCGCAACGCTCCTCGTCCGGCTCGCCGAGGCGAATGCGGCGCCCTGGTTCTCCGCCTGGGAGCGCCCGCTCCCGCAGGGCGGGTCGCCCTTCCCGCTCCCGCAACCCGACGGCGTCCTCGTGCTGCCGGGCGCCTTGGGCCCCGAGCTCGTTTTCCTCGAGCACGACCGAGGGATGGAGTCTCCGTCCCACTTCGCCCGTGCGAAGGCCGAGCGCTACGCCCAGCTCGCCGTCCGCCCCGAGCTCTGTAAGCGCCTGTTCGGCTTCTCGACCTTCCGCCTCGCGGTCACCGTCGAGAACTACCGATTGCACCGCCGGCCCCTCGAGCGGCTGACATTGCTCGCCCGTCTCCTCCGACAGGCGGGGGCGTCGCGCGAGGCGAAGCTCACCCTCGCTGGCTGGGCGAACTGGTGGCCCGCTGGGACGGTCTGGTGTCGGGCCGACGACCCGCTCCAGCTCACCGAGCGAAACGCGGCCGCGCTCCAGGACCCGTCGCTTCGCCACACGCTCCTCTGCCCAGCCCTGCGGCCGGGAGACGAGTGTGCGTGCCGCGCACACCTCGAGCCCCCCTCGGAGCTGTAGGCCACCGGCGCGGAGCTGTGCGCGCGGCGCACTTCCTCGCGTTCGGCCCTCCAGATTTCGGCCCGGCTGTGGTCCCCTCCAGGCGTCGGATCGGCCGAAGCTCCTTCCCAACTCGCCCTTGCACTCGCTGGCCTCCCGGACTCTCCGGGACCTCCTCGGCCGGCGGGTGCCCCTTCCTTCCTCCGCGCTCTCCGGCGGCCGGCGTCTTCGATTCCGAAATGGTCCGCTCCTCTGCTTGGGACCTTCGGTCCAGACGTCGGTCGCCAGAGGGCGCCGAGGCGCTCGCGGCCCTCGAGGAGGTCCCGATGTCGATCCTCACCCAGACCACCAGCATGCCGGGGAGCTCCTTCAGCCTCCCGGCGAGGAGCACTTGCCCGGGTTCCACCCTCTCGCCCGGCTCGGTGTGCAGCTCGTGCTACGCCGATCAAAGGCGCCGGTACCGCTGGCGCGCCGTGAAAGTCGCGCAGGAGCGCCGCCTCGCCTGGACGCTCGAGGCGCTCTCCTCCGGCCGCTTCGTCCCGACGCTCGTCGGTCTCATCACGGCGCGCGGCGAGCCCCACTTCCGCCTCCACGACTCCGGCGACTTCTTCTCTCCGGCGTACGTCGACGCCTGGCTCGACGTCGCCCGTGCCCTCCCCGAGGTCTCGTTCTGGGCGCCGACGAGGAGCTGGGCTGTCGGAGGCCGCCCCCGAGACGACACCGACCCTCTCCTCCTCGGGCTTCGCCGCCTCGCGCACCTCGCGAACGTCACCGTCCGCCCGAGCGCTCTCCTCGTCGACGACGACCCGCCGACCGTCCCGGGTCTCCACGCGGGGAGCGCCGTGACGACGGAACGCGCTCGCGCCACCTGCCCGAAGTACCTCAGGAGCCCGCCGGCCTGTGGCGAGTGTCGCCGCTGCTGGGCCGAACCCCTGAAGCCGGTGGTCTACCTCAAGCACTGAGCTTGCCTGCTATCTCGACGTCGTGCCCCGGACGAAACACCGTCCCGGGCGCGAGGGCGTCCGGGACCTGACACGCAAGGAGGTCTCTGATGTCTCCACCCGTCTCGATTCGCTGGGCGGAGCTCCTCGCTGACGCGGTCTCCCGCCCCGGCCAGATCCTCGAGGCGTACAGCCTCTTCCACGGCTACAGCCTCGGTAACCAGCTCGCGGCCATGTTCCAGTGCCGCGAACGACGCCTCGCCCCCGGGCCGATCGCCACCCTCCAGCGGTGGAACGAGCTCAAGCGGCGCGTGCGGGCCGGCGAGAAGGCCATCGTCCTGTGCATGCCGGTGAGCGTCCGGGTGAAGGACGACGAGCGGAACCGCCGGCCCGTGCCCGAAGGCGAGGCCCCGCGGTTGAAGACGATCTTCGTCTGGAAACCGCGGTGGTTCGTTCTGGCCCAGACCGACGGAGAGCCCCGCACGAACGCCGTCGAGATCCCGTCGTGGGACGAGACGCGCGCCCTCGAGACCCTCGCGGTCCAGCG
>DAOMFB010000256.1:0-4785 GCA_035429585.1 Thermoanaerobaculia bacterium | reverse complement strand
GCGATAAGATGTCGCTTCGCGTCTTTCCGGACTAGCCCATCCCCAAGAAGCCGTCCGAAACCCGGATGGGGAAGGGCAAGGGCGCGCCGGAAGGGTGGGTCTGCGTCGTCAAGCCGGCCCGCGTCCTGTTCGAGATGGAAGGGGTCGACGAGAAGACGGCGCGGGACGCCTTCCAGCTGGCCGCCGACAAGATCGGGATCCGGACGCGGTTCGTGTCGCGCGGGTTCCTGGCGGCGGTGAGGTGACCATGAAGATCGACGCCATGATCGAGTGGAGCGCCGAGGAGCGCGCCGCCAAGGAAAAGGAGTGGCGCCAGGCCCTCTTCACGCTGAAGCTGCAGAAGGCGACCGGCCAGCTCGACAACCCGATGAAGCTCCGCGAGGTCCGGAAGGACATCGCGCGGCTCAAGACGCTGGAGCACATGGACGCGGCGCGCGCCGCCGCCCAGAAAGCCCACGCCGAGCACGAAGCCGCCGCGCACCCGGCGGGCGAGGGCGCCGCGCCGGCCCCCGCCGCCGCGGGGACGAAGAAGGGCGCGCCGAAGAAGGCGGCCCCGAAGGCGGCGAAGAAGGCCGCCCCGAAGGCCGCGAAGAAGGCGGCCCCGAAGGCGGCGAAGAAGGCCGCTCCGGCGAAGAAGAGCGCCGCTCCGGGCGCGAAGAAGAGCAAGGGGAAGTAGATGAGCGCCACCACCGAAGCTCCGAAGACCGGCGTACGCCGCGCGCACAAGCTCGGGACGGTCGTCTCGGCCAAGATGGAGAAGACCGTCGTCGTCGAGGTGACGCGGTTCGTCCGGAACCCCCGCTACGGGCGGATCCAGAAGCGCACGGCGCGCTTCCTGGCCGACGACCGCGTGTTCAAGTGTCAGCCGGGCGACGTCGTCGAGATCGAGGAGACCCGTCCGCTCTCGGCAAAGAAGCGCTGGCGCGTGAAGTCCGTCGTCACCCGCGGCCGGGGCGTCGTGCCGGAGATCGCCGGCGAGGCGACGGCGAGCTGACGGGCGAGGAAGGACGAAGGAGGACGCCGTGATCCAGATGGGCACGATCCTGGAAGTGGCCGACAACTCGGGCGCGCGGCGCCTGTCGTGCATCCGCCTCCAGGGGGGGTCGGCGGGGCGGTACGGCCGCCTCGGGGACGTCATCACCTGCGCCGTTCGCGAGTCGAACCCGGACGCGCCGGACCCGGTCAAGAAGGGGAAGGTCGTCAAGGCCGTCATCGTCCGGACGGTGCGCGAGCAGCGCCGGCGGGACGGGAGCTACATCCGATTCGACACGAACGCCGCGGTCCTGATCAACAACGAGAAAGAGCCGATCGGCACGCGCGTCTTCGGGCCCGTCGCCCGCGAGCTGCGCGAGAAGAAGTTCATGAAGATCATTTCCCTGGCACCCGAGGTCATCTGACGTGAAGAAGAAGAAGCCCGTGTTCACCGGAAAACTGCGGATCCGCCGCGGGGACGTCGTGCTCGTCACCGCCGGCAAGGACCGCGGCGCCTCCGGCAAGGTCCTCCGGGTCCTGCCGGCCAAGGGGCGCGTCATCGTCGAGGGCGTGAACAAGATCAAGCGCGCCACCCGCGCCAACCCGCAGAAGAACATCAAGGGCGGGATCCTCGAGCGCGAGGCCCCGATCGCGGTGGCGAACGTCCAGCTGAAGGATCCCGAGACCGGCAAGGCGACGCGGATCGGGGTCCGGACCGAGGGCGAGGAGCGCGTGCGCTTCGCCAAGAGGAGCGGGGTGACGGTTTCGGCCGTGACCGCCGCGTCGGGGGAGTAGGCCATGGCCGCCCGTCTGCTCGAGAAGTACCGGAAGGACGTGATCCCGGCCCTGAAGAAGGAGTTCGGGATCGCCAACCCGATGGCCATCCCGAGGATCGAGAAGGTCATCCTGAACATGGGAATCGGCGAGGCGATCTCGAACGCGAAGATCGTCGACGCCGCGGCGGAGGAGCTGACCAAGATCGCGGGGCAGCGCGCCGTCGTCACGAAGGCGAAGAAGTCGATCGCGTCGTTCAAGCTCCGGGCCGGCATGCCGATCGGCTGCCGCGTCACGCTGCGGGGCGAGCGAATGTACGAGTTCCTCGACCGGCTCCTGAACGTCGCGCTGCCGCGCGTCCGCGACTTCCGCGGCGTTCCGACACGCTCGTTCGACGGGCGCGGGAACTACACCCTGGGCGTCAAGGACCACGTCATCTTCCCCGAGATCGATCCCGCGAAGATCGAGAAGTCCCGGGGCCTCAACGTCACGATCGTCACGACGGCCGGCTCGGATGACCGGGCCCGGGTGCTCCTCCGGGAGCTCGGCATGCCGTTCGGACGCTGACCCAAGGAGCTGAACACGATGGCTCGCCGCGCCGCAATCATCAAAGCGAACTCGAAGCTGAAGTACGCCATCCGCAAGCGCAACCGCTGCCGCCGCTGCGGCCGGCCCCGGGCCTACCTCCGGAAGTTCGGCCTGTGCCGGATCTGCTTCCGGAACCTCTCGCTCGGAGGCTACGTCCCGGGCGTGGGGAAGGCGTCTTGGTGAGGAGGGACGCATGAGCATGTCCGATCCGATCGCCGATCTCCTCGCCCGCGTGCGCAACGCGCTCTCGGCCCGCCACGAGAAGACGGACGTCCCGGCGTCCCGCTTCAAGGTGGAGCTCGCCCGCATCCTGAAGGACGAGGGCTACATCAAGAACTTCAAGGTGATGGACGACCGGGGCGGCAGCCTGCTGCGCCTCTACCTGAAGTACGACGACACGGGCACGCCCGTCATCCACGGCCTGACGCGGACGAGCAAGCCGGGACGCCGCACCTACCGCGGCAAGGACGCCCTGCCGGAGGTCCTCGGCGGCCTCGGCATCTCGATCGTCTCCACGTCGCAGGGCCTCCTGACCGGGCACGACGCCCGGAAGCGCGGTCTCGGCGGCGAGGTCGTCTGCACGGTCTGGTAGGGCGCGAGGAGAAACCGATGTCTCGAGTGGGCAAGAAGCCGATTTCGATCCCGAAGGGGGTCGACGTGAAGATCCAGACCGGCGTGGTCGAGGTGAAGGGGCCGAAGGGGGCCACCTCCGCCCCGATCCTCGCCGGCATCTCGGTCGTGACCCGGGAGGGGAAGATCGAGGTCTCCCGGGCCGGCGAGGAGAAGCGCGACAAGGCGCTCCACGGACTCAACCGGGCGCTCCTCCAGAACGCCGTCTTCGGCGTGACGGAGGGCTACAAGCGGGAGATCGACCTCGTCGGCATCGGCTACAAGGCCGAGAAGAAGGGGAAAGAGGTCGTCTTCAGCGTCGGGTACTCGCATCCGGTCCGCTTCCCGGAGCCGGAGGGGATCACCATCAACGTGGCGCCGGACACGAAGGCGAAGGACATCACGCACATCATCGTGACCGGCGTCGACAAGCAGAAGGTGGGGCAGACGGCCACGGAGATCCGCGGCATCAAGCCCCCCGACCCGTACAAGCTCAAGGGCTTCCGCTTCGTCGGCGAGATCCTGAAGAAGAAGGCCGGCAAGGCGACGGGCAAGTAAGGACGGCGTATGGACAAGGCACTCGATCGGCGCGAAGCGCGCGAGCGGATCCACCAGCGGATCCGCAACATCGTGAAGGGGACGGCGAACCGGCCGCGCCTCTGCGTGACGCGGTCGCTGAAGTACATCTCGGTCCAGCTCATCGACGACGAGGCCGGCGCGACGCTCGCGTGCGCCTCGTCGCGCGAGGGCGACGTGAAGGGCAAGGGCCGGAGCGCGGCGAACAAGGCGGCGGCCGTGCGGGTCGGCGCCCTCATCGCCGAGCGCGCGATGGGGAAGGGGATCTCCGCCGTCGTCTTCGACCGCGGGGGCCACCTCTACCACGGCAACGTGAAGGCGCTCGCGGACGCGGCCCGCGAGAAGGGGTTGAAGTTTTGAGCACCAACGTGACACCCGGCAGCCGTCCTCCCCGGTTCAACCGTCCGTCGCGCCCGTCGGGCCCGGGCGGGCCTCCGGCCCGCCAGCCCGGCCAGCTCGGTGAGGGGCGCGCGGGAGCGGACCTGATCGACCACGTCGTCCACATCAACCGGGTGACGAAGGTCGTCAAGGGGGGCAAGAATTTCTCGTTCTCCGCGCTCGTCGTCGTCGGCGACGGCCACGGCCGGGTCGGCTACGGCGCCGGCAAGGCCAAGGAGGTCCCCGTCGCGATCAAGAAGGGGATCGAGATGGCCAAGAAGAAGATGATCCACGTCCCGCTCAAGGGGACGACGATCCCGCACGCGGTCGTCGGCCACTTCGGGGCGGGCCGGGTCATGCTGAAGCCCGCCTCGGACGGCACCGGCGTCATCGCCGGCGGCGCGGTCCGGGCCGTGCTCGAGTCGGCCGGGGTCCAGAACATCCTGACGAAGTCGCTCGGCACCACGAACCCCCACAACGTCGTCAAGGCCACGTTCGACGCGCTCGGGCGGCTCCACCTGGAGGACGCCATCCGGAAGGCCCTCGGCCGCGAGGGCGCGGACGAGGCGAGAGAGGCCAAGGTCGCGAAGGAAGCCCCGGCCGCCGAGGCGGCCCCGGCCCCGGAGACGAAGGGATGACCGCGAAGACGCTCCGCATCCGCCAGGTCCGCTCGGGCATCTGCGCCCCGGTGGACCAGAAGCAGACCCTGAAAGGGCTGGGCCTCCGCCGGATCCGGCAGGAGGTCGTCCGCCCCGACACCCCGGCGACCCGGGGCCTCATCCACAAGGTCCGGCACCTCGTCGAGGTCGTCGACGCGCCGGCAACGGGAGCGAACTGACATGGCGCACGGACTCACCACGATCGGACACCGGACGGGGGCGCCCTCCA
>DAOMFB010000255.1:0-4802 GCA_035429585.1 Thermoanaerobaculia bacterium | reverse complement strand
CGACGTGTAGACGATGGCCGCGGCCTCGCTCCCGGGGGACTCCACGACGCGGGGCTCGCCGGCCGGGGAGCCCAGGGCGGCCTCGGCGGCGCGGGCCGTCCGGTCCCGGCCGGCGAAGAGGATCCGGTACCCCTCGAGGGCGAAGGCGGCCGAGAGCCCCGACATCCTCTCCGGCTCGAGGGAGGCGGCGAGCGATTCCTGTGCGAAGAGGAGGACGGCGTCGGAGTGGTGGACGATGTGATGGACGTCGTCCCGCTTGAAGTCGGGAAGGATGGGGACGATGACCGCGCCGTAGGTGATCGTGGCGAGGTAGACCGTGGCCCAGGACGCGGAGTTGCGTCCGAAGAGGGCCACCTTGTCCCCGCGGCGGACCTGGCAGGCCTGGAAGAGGGCGTGGAGCCGAGCGATCCGGCCCGCGACCTCGGCGTACGTCAGCGTCTCGCCGCCGTCGTCGGTGAACGCGGGGCGGGCGCCGTGCGCCGCGAGGGACGCCTCGAGGAGCCCGACGAGGGTGTCGCTCACGGCGTCACCGCCTCGGGCGGCCAGGCGGCGATGGCCGCCTCGACCACGCGTCGGGAGAGGGCGTGATAACGGGGACGCGCCGCGGCGTAGATCTCGCGCCCGAGGGCCCGCGTTCGGGGATGGCCGCCCAGCGCCTTGAAGAGGGGGCGGAGGTACTTCATCCGTCCGACGGAGAGAAGGACGTCCCGGATCCGTCCGAAGGCCCTCTCCCAGTCCGACGCGGCCGCGATCGTCAGGCCCTCGACGAGGAGCTCGTGGTTCCCCTGGGCCAGGAAGGAGAAGAGCGACTCCAGCTCGGCACAGGCGGCGTGGGGGAGCGGACGCGGCACGTGCTGCAGGTAGACGAGGGTCTCCGAGGGCGTCCAGCCGGCGACGGCCGCCGGGTCGGGGCGCGCCCCGTCGGCGAAGCGGGCGGCGAGCCCCGTCAGCTCCTCGAGGCGGGCGGAGCGGAAGACGGGCGAGTTCGCGGGCATCCCGGTTCCCGAGAGCCACTCCGCGGCGCCGACCGTGGCGGAGATTCCGGGGAGCTTCTCGTCGAGGAAGGCGAGGAACGCCTCGGAGGTGATCGACGTGAAGCGGAAGCGGGAGATGTAGTCGGCCACGAACCGGTCGAAGCGCTCCCGCCCCGCCGTCCGCTCGAGGAGGGCGAAGAAGCGGGACCCCTTCTCGTAGGGGATCGAGGAGAAGGCGTCGTCGGGGTCGACGCCGGCGAGATCCGTCCGGAGCTTCGTCAGCGGCGAGTCGGCGCCGAACCGCTCGAAGGCGAGCTTCAGGGCGGTCTCGCCGATGGCCCACGCCAGCACCGCCGTCGGCTCGCCGTGAAGCGCCTCCAGGATCCGCCGCTCGGCCCAGGTCGTCGCTCCCTCGTTGAGCCAGAAGTGGTCCATCGTGGCGTTCGTGACGAGGTTCCCCGTCCACGAGTGCGCCAGCTCGTGCGCCACGACGTCCACGAGCGAGCGGTCCCCGGCGATCACCGTCGGCGTCAGGAACGTCATCCGCGGGTTCTCCATCCCGCCGTAGGGAAACGACGGCGGCAGGACGAGGAGGTCGTACCGCTCCCACGGGTAGGGCCCGAAGAGCCGCTCGGCGGTCCGGATCATCTCCTCGACGCCGGCGAACTCCCGGGCGGCCGCGTCGACGACCTCGGGCTCGGCATGGACCCGCGCGCGGGGCGAGAGGTCCCGCGCGGCGAGCCGCCCCGCCGCGAGGGCGAAGAGGTAGGACGGAATCGGCTGCGGCATCTCGAAGAGGAAGGTCCGCGTCCCCGGGCGCGGCCCCGGACGGTCGCCCGCCGGACCGGCCGACATGACGGCCGAGAGCGCGCCGGGAAGGGTGAGGGCCGCGCCGTAGGTGACCCGGAAGGCCGGGGTGTCCTGCAGGGGGACTACCGTCCGCGCGTGGATCGCCTGGCACTGGCTGTAGAGGAAGGGGTGCGTCCCCCCGGCCGTCTGCGCGGGGTCGAGCCACTGCAGGGCGACGGCGTCCGGCGACGTCTCGTAACGGATCGCGACCCGCCGCGTTCCGGGCGGCAGCGAGAGGGTCAGTCTCCTCCCGAGGATCGGCTCCTCGTCGGCGAGCCCGAACGGAACCGCCGCGCCGGCCTCCGTCGCCACGGAGCAGATCGCGAGCCCCTTCGTGTCGAGGTCGAGCGGACCCGAGCCGGGGGCGTCGAGGGAGAGGACCGCCCGCCCCGAGATGACGCGGCGGTCGAAGTCGACGTCGAGATCGAGGTCGAGGTGGCGGAGGCGCGGCTGCGCGGCGTCGGCGTAGGAGTGGGGGTCGATGCGGCTCATGGGGCGATTCTCCTCCGGCCCTCAGCGGTCGTCCCGGTCGACCGTGACGACGTGGGTCGCACAGGAGATGCAGGGGTCGTAGTTCCGGACGACCTGCTCGCAGAGGAGGGTCAGGGCCTTCGTGTCGTAGTCGAGGTGGGCCGCGGCGAAGCCGGCGAGGTCCTCCTCGATGGCCTTCTGGTTCTGGGACGTCGGCGGGACGATCTTCGCCTGCCGGATCAGCCCCTCGCCGTCGAGCCGGTAGCGGTGGTAGAGAAGCCCGCGCGGCGCCTCCGTGGCGGCGCAGCCGCTTCCGGCGACGGGGGCGACCGGGACGGAGGGCGAAGGCGGCGGCTCGTAGCGCGCGATCAGCCGGAGCGCCTCGTCGCAGGCGTAGAGGGTCTCGACGGCCCGGACGACGATGCTCTTGAAGGGATTCCGGCAGGTCGTCCCGAGCCCGGCGGCGCGGGCCGCGTCCTGCACGGGGGGCGGCAGCCGGTCGAAGTTGAGGCTGTAACGGGCGAGCGGGCCGACGAGGTAGTGGCCCTGCCCCTTCATCGTGGAGTGGAGGGCGTTCGAGCGGGGGACGTGCTCCTCGAAGAAGTGGTTCTCGTAGGCGGAGACGGGGATGTCGAGCCCCGAGGTGGAGACGATCTGCCCCTCGTTCATCGGGTACTCGTCGGGATGGCGGAGGGCCACGAGGGGAAGGTCCCGGTCGAACTCGGGGAAGGGGAAGGTGGCCACGAGCCGGAGGAGCCCCTGCGCCAGCTCCCGGGCCTCCTCGAGGGACGGGACGAGCGCCCGGAGGGCCTCGGGGGGCGGGAGCCGCCAGAAACCGCCGACCTTCACGTTGACGGGGTGGATCTCCCGGCCGCCGACGAGGGCCACCAGGGCGTTCCCCGCCTTCTTCAGGCGGAGCGCGTCCGTCACGACCCCGGGATGGTCCTTCGCCATGTGGAGCGCGCTCTCGTAGCCGAGGAAGTCGGGGGCGTGCAGCAGCGCGACGTGGAGAGCGTGGCTCTCGATCCACTCCCCGCAGTAGAGGAGGCGGCGGAGGCCGCGGAGCGCGCCGCCGACCGTCGCGCCGCAGAGGCTCTCCATCGCGTGGACGGAGCTCATCTGGTAGGCGACGGGGCAGATGCCGCAGATCCGCGCGGTCAGGTCGGGGGCCTCGGTGAAGGCGCGGCCGCGCAGGAACGCCTCGAAGAAGCGGGGCGGCTCGAAGATGTTCAGGGCCACCGTCGTCACCTGGCCCTTCCGGATCTTCACGGAGAGCCCCCCCTCGCCTTCCACGCGGGCGAGCGCCTCGACGGTGATGGTCCTAGGCGGGCGGGCGCTCATGGGCTTCGCTCGCTTTCCGGAACGGCTCGGCGGCCGCGTTGAAGGTCCGGTAGAGCCGGACGAGATCGGGGTCGGTGAGGCCCGCGGCCTCGAGGACGGGGACGAGGGCCTGGGACGCGGGGCTCCGGACGGGGCCGAAGCAGCCGAAGCAGCCCCGGCCGTAGGAGGGGCAGAGGGCGCCGCACCCGGTCAGCGTCACGGGGCCGAGGCAGGGGAGGCCCGCCGCCACGGCCACGCAGACGATGCCGCGCCGCTTGCAGTCGAGGCAGACGCTGTGCGTGGGCAGGACGGGCCGTCGTCCCTGGAGGATCGCCGCCAGGGCGCCGAGGAGCTGCTCCTTGCTGACGGGGCAGCCCGGAAGCTCGAAGTCGACCCGGACGTGGTTGGCGATGGGGGTCGAGGTCCGGAGCGTCTGGATGGCGTCGGGCGACGCGTAGACGGCCGGGATCCACGTCTCCACGTCGGCGAAATTGCGGAGCGCCTGGAGCCCTCCCGAGGTCGCGCAGGCGCCGATCGTCACGAGGAGCTTCGAGGAGCGGCGGATCTCGTGGATCCGCTCGGCGTCGTGCGGCGTCGTGATGGAGCCTTCCACGAGCGACAGGTCGTAGGGGCCCGGCGCGACGGCCCGCGAGGCCTCGGGGAAGTTCGCGATCTGCACGGCGTCCGCCAGGGCGAGGAGCTCGTCCTCGCAGTCGAGGATCGAGAGCTGGCAGCCGTCGCAGGAGGCGAACTTCCAGACGGCGAGCTTCGGCTTCGCGGCCTTTCCTCGCGCCATCTCACACCTCCCGGATGGCGAGCCACGGGGCGACCCGTTCCCACGGGAAGACCGGGCCGTCGCGGCAGATGAAGAGCGGCCCCATCTGGCAGTGGCCGCAGAGGCCGACGCCGCACTTCATGTTCCGCTCGAGCGAGACCCAGAGGCGCGCGGGCGGCACGCCCCGGCGCTCCAGCTCGAGGAGGGCGAAGTTCATCATGATCTCCGGGCCGCAGACGAAGGCGGCGGCCTTGCGCGGCTCGAACGGCGCGCGAGGAATCAGGGACGTCACGACGCCGACGAGGCCGTGCCAGTCGGGCGCCGCGCGGTCGAAGATGACCTCGACGTCGACGTCGAACCGGGCCCGCCACGCGGCGAGCTCGTTGACGAAGAGGAGGTCGTCGGGCGTCCGC
>DAOMFB010000254.1:0-4812 GCA_035429585.1 Thermoanaerobaculia bacterium | reverse complement strand
GGTCGGCCTTCATCTCGCCCGCCGAGGCGTAGCGGGCGTCGCGGTCCCGGGCGAGCGACTTCATGACGATCCGCTCGAGGTCGGGGTCGATCCCCGGAATCCGCCGCGAGAGGGGCTCGGCGTCCTCGGTCAGCCGGCGGACGACCGTCGCCACCTCCTCCCGGGAGTCGAAGGGGACGGCGCTCGAGAGCATCTCGTAGAGGGTGATGCCAAGGCTGTAGAGGTCGCTCCGGCCGTCCAGCTCCTCCCCCCGGAGCTGCTCCGGCGAGAGGTAGCCGGGGGAGCCGAGGACGAAGCCCGTGCGCGTCCGCGCCAGGCCGTCGCTCACCTTCGCGATGCCGAAGTCGGTCAGCGTCGGCTTCCCCACGGCGTCGAGGAGGACGTTCCCCGGCTTGATGTCCCGGTGGACGACGCCGCGCGCGTGCGCGTAGTCGAGCGCGTCGAGGAGCGGGACGGCGATCCGCGCCGCCTCCTCCGGGTGGAGGCGCCCGTGGCGCTCGAGGCGCTGGGCGAGGCTCGGCCCGTCGACGAACTGCATCGCGTACCAGAGGAGCCCGCCGGCGTTCCCGAAGTCGTGGATCCGGATGATGGCCGGGTGCTCCAGCGAGGCCACGACCCGCGCCTCCTGCACGAACCGCTTCGTGTCGTCCGACTCGGCCGAGCGCGACTCGTCCAGCACCTTGAGCGCCTCGAGCCGCTCGAGGTTCCGGTTCCGGACCTGGTACACGGTCGCGAAGCCGCCCTTCCCCAAGAGGCCGAGAACCTCGTAGCGCTCGCCGAGGAGCTCCGCGACGAGGCGACCCCGTTCGTCGACGGGCTTCACGCCGGCATCCTATCGGACTCGGGGGGCCGGAGCGCTTTCGAGCCGGGCCAGGGCCCGGTCGTGCGCCCGCGAGAGGAGGAGCTGCGAGGCGAGGGCCCCGACGAGGCAGAGGAACATGTCCCACTGGGTGTCCCACGGGTCGCCCTGCGTCCCGAGGAAGGCGTCGGCGGCCGAGCCGGTCGCCACGGCCGTCCCCCACTCGAAGAGCTCGTAGAGCGCGCTCATGGCGAGGCAGACGGCCGTCACGAGGAGGAAGAGCCAGCCGCCGGGACGGAGCGGCGTCCTCCGGAGGAGGATCTCCCGGGCGAGGAGGGCCGGGACGAAGCCCTGCGCGAAATGGCCGATCCGGTCGTAGTGGTTCCGCGCGAAGTGGAACGTCTCCCTCATCCAGTCGCCGAGGGGAACCTCGGCGTAGGTCCAGTGGCCGCCGGCCATCAGGATGACGGCGTGAATGAAGAGCAGGCGATAGAGGAGGGGCGTCAGGGGGAACCGGCGGCGCGTCGCGACCAGGATCGGAACGCCGGCGAGGACCGGCAGCACCTCCAGGAGCCAGGTGAACCGGTCCTTCGGCGCGATCCCGGACCCGACGAGGACGCCGACGGCCAGGACCACGAGGACGAGGGGCTCCCGGGAGCGGGGCGGACTCACCGGGGGCGCGCGAGGGCGCGGACGGCCCTTTCCGCCTTCGCCGGGAAGACGACGGCGAGCGCGTGCTCGTCGCCCTCCTTCCAGTCCGCGACCGAGTCCGAGAGGATGGAGAGGTAGGTCGCGAGCTCCTTCTGCGGAAGGGCGGGAAGGTCCTCGTGGACCAGGGCGACCGTCCTCTTCTCGATCCACGAGAGGTCCCGGAGGCACTCCTCGAGCGCGTCCCAGTTGGCGCCGAACCAGTCGGGGAGGGCGAGCGCCGGGACGAGGGCGCGGAAGAGCGCGGTCTTGCCGTCGATCCCGGCGGGGATGCGCGCCACGTGCGCGCCGCGCGGGACCGGGCCGCCGAAGCGGAAGACGTCGAGGTCGAAGCTCATCTCTTCCTCTCGTTCAGGGGGATGAACGTCTGGTAGTGGTCGGGCGTGTAGAAGGCCTCGCCCTCGCGGCCGAGGACGATCCGCTGCGGGCCGGGGCCCTTCTGGCCCGGCGTCGGGACGACGTACTCGCGGTACCACCCGTTCGGCTTCTTCGGGAGGCGCCCCTCGCGGTTCCCGAAGACGGCGCCGTCGTTGCGGTGCGGGTACTTCTCGCCGCGCGCGATCCGGTCGAGCGTGGGGCCGAGGTCCACCGTTCCGGAGAAGACGACGTCCCCGTGCGAGACCACCCGGACGTGGGGCACGGTCCGCAGCGGCCCGGTGAAGAGGTCCGTCGCGCCGTCTCCGGAGGCGGCCGGCCCGGCCAGCGCGACCGCCGCGGCGAGGAGCGCCCGGGGGAGAATCCGCACGGGTCGATTCTCCCCCAACGCCGCCCGGGTCCGTGATGCATCGGGCGGAGGAATTCTCCCGGCCGGCGGCCGGAGAATCGGCCCGGAGGTCTCGATGGACTACCCGATCTGGGATATCGCGGTCGGCGGGGGCGTCCTGATCGGCGTCATCGCCGTTCTCCACGTCGTCGTCTCGCACTTCGCCGTCGGGGGCGGGCTCGTGATGGCCTTCCTCGAGGCGCGGCTCGCCAAGGGCCCCGACCCGGCGCTCCGGGCCCTGCTCAAGCGCGCCTCGCTGATGCTGATCCTCGTCTCGACGGTGTTCGGCGCCCTGTCGGGGGTCGGCATCTGGTTCGTCATCGGGCTCGTCCACCCGGCGGCCACCTCGGCCCTGATCCACACCTTCGTCTGGGGGTGGGCGATCGAGTGGGCCTTCTTCCTGCTCGAGGTCGTGACGGCCCTCGCCTGGTACGCGACGTGGGACCGCGTCCGGCCGCGGACGCACCGCCTGCTGATCGTCCTCTACGCCGTGGCGGCGTTCATGTCCCTCGTCGTCATCCAGGGAATCCTCGGCTTCATGCTGACGCCGGGGCGGTGGCTCGCGACGTACGGCTTCTGGGACGGCTTCCTGAACCCGACGTACCTCCCCGGCCTCCTCTTCCGGACGGGCGTCTGCCTCCTCCTGGCCGGGACCTATCTGATGCTGGCGGCCCTCCGCGAGGCGGACCGTGGCGCGCGGGTGCGGCTCGTGGGGCTCCTCGCCCGGATCGAGGTGGCGGGCCTCGTCCTCGCCACGGCGGGCCTCTTCTGGTGGAAGGGAGCCCTCCCGCCGGAGGTGCAGGCGAACTTCCTGGGAGCGAAGCCCCTCATCGCGTCGCTCGCGACGGGATGGCGGCACCTCTTCTTCTCGCTCGGGGCGTCGGCGTTCCTGGCCCTCCTCGCCGCGCTCCTGCCGAGGTCGGTCCGCTGGCCGCAGGCCGTCCTCGCCCTCGTCGCCGCGTTCGGACTCCTCGGGGGATACGAGCGGGCCCGCGAAGGGGCGCGGAAGCCCTTCGTCGTCCGCGGCTACATGTTCTCGAACGGGATCCTCGTCTCCGAGGTGGAGCGGCTGAACCGGGACGGGATCCTCTCGAAGGCGCGCTGGGCGGCCCACGAGGCGGGGCGCGACCCGCTCTCCCGGGGGCGGGCCGTCTTCCGCGCGGAATGCGCCGCGTGCCACACGCTCGACGGTTACCTCTCCATCCGGAAGCGGACGGCCGCGGCGGACGCCGATTTCCTGACGATGTTCCTGACGGCGCTCCGGGACGACGGGGCGAGATGGACGGCGACGCCGCCGGGCAAGCCGGACTACCCGTTCATGCCCCCGTTCGTCGGGACCGACGAGGAGCTCTCGGCCCTCGTGACCTACCTCGACGCGCTCAAGCAACCAGGGCCCGCGAAGACGGCGGAGGTGACCCGTGCGCGCTGACCTGATTCCCGCCCTCGACCCGGCGCCGATCCCCGGCCC
This sequence comes from Thermoanaerobaculia bacterium, assembly GCA_035429585.1. GTDB lineage: Bacteria > Acidobacteriota > Thermoanaerobaculia > UBA5066 > UBA5066 > DAOMFB01. The sequence continues at coordinate 1,074 of DAOMFB010000254.1, read as the reverse complement.
GCCGGCCCTCCTCGTCCTCCTCTGGATCGTGACCTTCTTCCTCCACCTGCTCTGCGTCAACGCGGCCCTCGGCGGGGCGATCGTCCCGGCCCTCCTCCCCGCGGCGATCCCGGGCGGCCGGCGCCGGACCGTGGCGCTCTTCTTCGCGGAGGTCAACTCCTGGGCCCTGTCGCTCGCGATCACCTTCGCGATCGCGCCCCTCCTGTTCCTCCAGGTCCTCTACGGCCGGTTCTTCTACACGGCGTCGATCCTGATCGCGCCGGCGTGGCTCGGCCTCCTCGTCCTCCTCATGCTCGGGTACTACCTGAACTGGATCGCGAAGTTCCGGCTCCGGGCCGGGAAGGACGCGACGGCCGTCCTCGCCCTCTCGGCGGTCCTCTACCTCCTCATCGCGGGGATCCAGACGGCGGTCCACCTCATCTCGGTCCAGCCGTCGCTCTGGAGCGTCTTCCTCGCCCGCCCGTCGCTGGTCCTCTGGGACCCGGCCTTCCTCCCGCGCTTCCTCCACGTCGTCTTCGCGGCCGTCTCCATGGCGGCGATCCTCCCGGCGGCGTTCCCGAAGGCGCTCGGCGGGGCCTCGGCCGAGGCGGCGCGCTTCGGCCTTTTCGTGGCGCTCGTCCTGACGGGGGGGCAGTTCGCGGTCGGCCTCTGGCTCGTCGGGGTCCTCCCGCCGCCGGTCCTCGCGGGGCTCATGACGGGAGGGATCGCGAAGATGGCGCCGCTCGGCATCGGGATCCTGACGGGCCTCGCCCTCCTCGGTCTCCTCGTGAGGGCGGCCGGCGCGACTGGGAACGTCCGCCCCGCCGTGGTCGTCCTCGGCCACTTCGCGGCGGCGGCGTTCTTCATGGTCGTGACGCGCCACCAGGTCCGCGACCTCTACCTCGCGGCGGCGCGGTCGAACGAAAAGGAGGACGTGGCTCCGCAGTGGGGAGTCCTCGCCCTCTTTCTCGCCGTCTTTATCGCTGTGGCGGCCTATCATAACAAGGTAGAGACCCAGATTCATCGGCTCCGTCAGTGGAAGCAGATTAAGCACACACATCTGGCCCGCATCGCGTTAGATTGGGCAAACATCCC
>DAOMFB010000253.1:0-4819 GCA_035429585.1 Thermoanaerobaculia bacterium | reverse complement strand
TGCCCCGGCGCGAGGTCCGCCCGCTCGCGTTCCGCCTCCGGGGCCGGGGGGGAACGATCGTCCCGCCGACGGGGTGGGAGCTGGCCCTCGCTTACGGCGACGCGCGGGGCGAAGCCGGCGCCTTCCTCGCGGACGCCCTCGCGAAGAAGCCGAACGACGCCAGGGCCCTGCTCGGCCGCGCCCAGCTGGCCCGGCTCGAGGGGAAGGCGTCCGTCTTCGTCGCGGACCTCCGGCGCGCGGCGGCCTTGAGCCCGTCGCCCCAGCTTCGGCAGGGGATCGCGGAGGCGCTCCGGTCCGCGTGCCGGGGCGGGCTCCCCGAGGCGTGCCGCGAGGCGGAGGCCCTCGCGACCCCGCCGGCCCCGCCGCGGAGACGCACGCCCTGAGAAGCCGCCGCGGCTTGACACCGCGGAGGCCCTCCTCTAGATTGCGCCTCCCGGGCGCCACGGCGCCTGACGCGGGACTAGCTCAGTGGTAGAGCGCTACCTTGCCAAGGTAGATGTCGCGAGTTCGACCCTCGTGTCCCGCTCCATTACAGGCTGAGAGCCGGGAGTCACCTCCCGGCTCTTTCTTTTCTCAGCCTCCGGCGGCCGGCTTCGGCCGCTCGTGCCAGGCCTTCAGGACCTCGGCCTCCCGGGCGGGGGAGATCCCGGCCTTCAGCTTCTCCTGGCGCTCCTTCGGCAGGGTCCGCCACCAGTCGAGGGTGTCCTTCACGGTCGCGGAAAGGGGCCGGAAGGCGAGGCCCTTCGCCACGGCGCGCGCGTTCGAGACGCGGTTCGCGCCGGCGGTCTCGCCCTCGGGGACCTCCCAGACGGGCATGTCGACGAACGGGACCACCTTCATCTTGGCGAGGAAGGCCGCGTCGACCCAGGTGAACCGCGCCTCGCTGCCGCTGACCGTCCTGCAGGTCTCGAGGAGCGGCCCGATCCCGAGCGGCTTCGCCGGGCCGGTCGCGTTGAAGACGCCGACGGTCTTCGCGTCGAGGCACTTCACGATGAACTCGCCGAGGTCGCGGACGTCGATGAACTGGACGGGGTCGGCCGGCGTTCCCGGGGCCAGCACCTCGCCGCCGCGCGAGACCCGCACGGGCCAGTACGTGAAGCGGTCGCTCGTGTCGTTGGGGCCGACGATGAGTCCCGGGCGGATGTTGGTGACGCGGCCGGGCATCGCCGCCTCGGCCGCTTTCTCGCAGAGTGCCTTGAGGGCGCCGTACGACTCCTCCGTGATCGTCTCCGTCGTCTCGTCCTTGATCGTGGCGACCGGGGCGGACTCGTCCATCCCCGGCTTCGAGGTATCGGCATAGACGGAGATGGAGGAGACGAAGACGTACTGCCCGACGTTCCCCCGGAGCGCCTCCATCGCCATCCGGACCTGGCGCGGGAAGTAGCCGGACGTGTCGACGACCGCGTCCCACGTCCGCCCCTCGAGCGCCTTCACGCTCTCGTTCCGGTCGCCGTGGAGCTGCTCGATGTCCGGGAAGAGCCCGGGGTTCGTCTTCCCGCGGTTGAAGAGGGTCAGCGTCCAGCCGCTCTTCTTCGCGGCGTCGACGATCTCCGGGCCGAGGAAGCGGGTGCCGCCCAGGATCAGGAGGGTCCTCTTCTTCGGGGCGTCGCCGGCGCGGAGGAGGCCGGGGAGCAGGCCCGCCGCTCCGGCGAGGAGCCAGCCCCCGGCCGAGGCCGAGGCGGTGAGGAATTCGCGGCGGGAAGAGCGTGGTTTCCGGTTCATTTCGGCTCCTTCGGGCCCGTCGGGCCCTGCGCCCAGTGGACCTGCCCGGCGATCGCCACCTCCGTCTCGGTGCCGGAGACGTCGTCGATCGTGAAGGGGAGTCCCTCGGGCATCCGGAAGAGGTCGACGTCGGTGTAGCTCTTCGTCAGGAACGGGGCGACGAAGTTGATGATCCAGCCGACGGCCCCCCGGCAGTGCGTCTCCACCTTGACGTCCCGGAGGGCGAAGGCGCGCGCCTCCTTGTCGACGACGAGGTTCGCCGAGCCGACGGGGTCGCAGATCTGCCGGAACCAGACCTTCTTCGTCTTCTCCGAGGCCTTCTCGGCCGTGACCGTCAGGGCCGTCCGGAAGCAGGTGCCGCCGCAGGGGCCGAAGACGTGCGGGTCGAGGTCGATCGTCACCTTCCGGAGCGCCGGGAAGTCCTGGATCCACCGTGCCTTGAGGACCTCGAACGAGCCCCGCTGGATCGGCTCCCACGGGACGCGGAAGCTGTAGGTGCCGTCCACGCGTCCCTCGTCCGACGCGCCGACGTCCTCGAGCTTCAGCCGGAGAGCCATCGGTCCCCGGAACTCGAGGTCGACTCTCTTCGGGGCCATGTCGGGGACGGGGTACTTCACGATGAGCGGGTAGTCGATTCGGTAGTCGAAGTCGACGGCGAGGTCGCCGGTCGCCGTCTTCCCGACCACCCGGAGCCCCTTCGTGACGAGCCGGACGCCCGAGAGTGAGACCTTCGTCCCCTGCCGGTCCCAGGTGCCCGTGTCGCCCCGAAGGTCGAAGTCGATGACGCCCGCGAGGTCACCGGCGGTCGAGGCGGTCATCTTCCGGACGGCGAACTCGGAGCCCGGGCCGATGCCGATCCGGACGCCGCCGGGGGCGCTGTAGCTCCCCCCGGTGAGCGAGAGGGCGAAGAGGTCGAGCGCGAGGGAGGTGGCGAAGCTCCCGCTGGCGTCGGTGTCGACCCGGAAGGTCCCCGAGGTGAGGCGCCCCTTCGAGAACGACAGGGAGCTCTCGCCGAAGCGTCCCGAGCCCGGACCGATGACGCCGTCGATGCGGCCGCGGGCGCTGAAGTGCATCGGCCGTCCGTCCTGGGGCGGACGGAAGACGGTGTCGTGGAGGTCGAAGACGACCGGCGTGTGGCGATCGGGGTCCACGCCGGTCTCGAAGGTCAGGTGAGGCGGGATGCCGATCGTCGCCTTCTCCGCGAACGTGAGGTGCGCCCGCGGAATCCGCACCTCCCGGATGAGAGCCAGGAACTGCTCGGCGAGGTCGGCTCCGGTCGGCTCGCCCGCCGCTGCCGGCTTCGCGGGCGCGGACGATGCCGGCGGCGCGGCCGGCGCCCCCCCGGGTGCCGGCGCGGCGGATCCGGTGTCCGCCGTGCGGCGGGACGCCTCGACGTCAAGGAGGTGCCCCCGCATCAGCTCGGCCAGCTCGGTGTGGAACCGGATCTTTCGGATCTGCTTCATCGCGATGCCGCGGAAGAGGGAGAGGATCGGGCGCCAGAGCCCGAAGCCCTGGTACTCGGCGTCGTGGACCGTGCCGTTGGCCGTGACCGTGGCCGACTTCACGACGATGTCGGGGCGGATCCCCTTCCCCCGGAGGACGAGGCGGCCGTTCTCTCCCCAGATCGCCAGCTCGCGGACGTGTCCTTCGTCCGCGTCGGCGCTCAGGCAGGCCCGGAGCTTTCCCTCGGTAGCGACCGCGTAGCCCATCCAGAGGGGGACCTTTCCGTCCTTCAGGTCCATCTCGATCTCGAGCGTGCCGCTCGCGGCGGCTCTCCCGGCCTCGTCGAGGAGATGCCGGCGATCCGGCGACTCGGCGGCGGCGAGGGGAAGGGCGGCGAACGCGAGGAGAACGGCGAGGAGGCGGAACCCCATGGTCATCGGATCGTAGTCCCGCTCGCGACGGCTCAGCCCGGCTGGTGCTCGGGGCGAAGGAGGTCGAACACCGTCTTGACCGGCGTGAAGGTCTCGATCGGCACCTCCACGAAGACCGTGTGCCAGCGCGCCATCGCGCCGTTCCAGAGGCCCGGCCGCTCGAGGGCCTTGAGGACGCGCCCGTCCTTCGACTTCCGTGCGATGAAGACCGTCGCCGGGTCGGCGAACTCCTCGAGGGGCCAGGGCGTCCCGTCGGGCGCGCGGAGGGCGCAGACGAGGTCGACCGGGTTGAAGTGCGTGGCGGACCGCCAGATCGCCTCCTGGGCCGGGTCGGCGTGGTCCACCTGCGACGACTCGACGATCTGGAGCCCCGGCTCGCCGCCCGGCCCGGCCACCCAGAACGGCCCGCCCCCCGGCTCTCCTTCGTTCCGGACGACGCCGCAGACGCGGACCGGCCGGCCCGCGTCGCCCAGCTCCTCGAGCGTCTCGACGAGGAGCCCGGCGAGGAGCCTCTTCCAGAGGATCGTCACGTCCGCGCGCGCCCGCGGCTGGACGTTGTCGATGTTCTTGACGTAGACGAGGTCGCCCCAGGTCAGCTCGAGGTTCGGGAGAAGCGCGCCGTGGCCTCCGGGGCGGAAGAGGAGGGAGCCGTCCTCCTCGCGGAAGAGCCGGTTCTCCTCGTCCACCGCCACGGTGTCCGTGGACGGGTCCTGGGAGGAGAAGGTCACCTCGAGGTCCGCCCCGGAGACGGCCTCGAGGGGGGGCGCCATCGAGAGGAGCGCGGACTTGAACGAGGCCTTCCACTCGTGGGCGACGGTGAAGTGGACGCGGCAGACGTTGTTCGCGGCGCGGACGGTCTCGACGGCCTCCTCGAGGTGCTCCTCGAAGGGCGTCCGCACGCCGCCGGGCCCGTGGTGGAAGGGGACGAGGGCCTTCGGCAGCGCGCCGTAGCCGAGTCCTTCCGGCGGCGGGGAGAGGAGGATCGAGAGGACCCGATCGAAGGCGCCGGTGGCGATCGCGGGCTGGAGGGCGAAGCCGCGGGACCGGCAGGCCGCGGCGAGCGGCTCCTGGAACGGGAACCGCGCCATCGACTCGAAGAACTTCTTCGCCCGCTCCCGGGCGTCGCCGGACGACTCCTGGAGACCTTCGAACATCCGCGTCGCGGCGCCGGAGGCGGGGACGAACTTGCGGAGGCGGCCCCGCGCCGCCGCGGCCTTCCAGCG
>DAOMFB010000252.1:0-4828 GCA_035429585.1 Thermoanaerobaculia bacterium | reverse complement strand
CGCGTAGTTCAGCGCCGCCGAGGCCGCCGCCCCCGCCAGCGGGACGAACCTCGTGGCCTCGCGCCCCGCGATCCGCAGGGCGATCCGGCCGGCCACCTCCTCGGCGGCGCGAGCGGTCAGCCGGCGCCCCACGTTGATGCCGGCCCCCGCCGCGACGCCGGCCAGGACCTCGAGAGCCCGTTCGTCGGGCTCGGGCGTTCCGCCGTAGAGGAGGTGCAGCCCGACGATGAGCCGGCTCTGGAGGACGATGAGCGCCGAGAGCTCCGGCGCCACGGCGGCGACGGCCGCCCATCCGGGCGGCAGGCTCGCCAGGGCGCCGAGGACGGCGGCGCGCCGCGCGGCACGCTGGACCATCCGCTCGGCCCGCTCGCGCGTCGGGAGGCCCGGCGTCCGCGCCACCAGCGCCGCCACCTCGCCCCGAATCTCCTCGACGTCGAGCTCCCGGGTCGCCTTCCGGACGAGGCTGAGGAACGCGTCAGCGAGCATCGGCCGACCTCCACGGCGGCGTTCGGTCTATCATCCGTCGGCGCCGGCGCCCCGACAAGGAGCCGGCGGAATCCGCCTCGCCAAGGAGGTCCCCGTGACCGGAATCCGCATCGCATCCCTCCGGCGCCTCGCCCTCGCCGCGGCGCTTCTCGCCGCCGCCCTCCCGACCGCCGCCGAGGCGCAGAAGAAGGAGACGAAAGTGACCAAGTCCCGCGACTACGCCCACACGCTCGCCGTCCTCAAGACCTCCCAGGGCGACGTGACCGTCCGGTTCTTCTACGACAAGGCGCCGAACCACGTGAAGAACTTCGTCGACCTCTCGGCGAAGGGCTTCTACGACGGCACCCTGTTCCACCGCGTCATTCCCGAGTTCATGATCCAGGGGGGAGACCCCAACACGAAGAAGCCCGAGACCCCGGAGACGCGGTACGGCACGGGCGGCAACAAGGACGAGAAGGGCCAGCCCGTGAACGTCAAGGCCGAGTTCAACGACACGCCGCACCGCCGCGGGGTCCTCTCGATGGCGCGCGCCTCGAGCCCCGACTCCGCCTCCTCGCAGTTCTTCGTCTGCGTGAAGGACTCCCCGTTCCTCGACCGCCAGTACACCGCGTTCGGCGAGGTCGTGAAGGGGATGGAGGTCGTGGACAAGATCGTCGCCGAGTCGAACTACGACCCGGCGAGCGGCGGCGCCGGGAAGCCCCGGAATCCCCAGAAGCTCGTCAAGGTCGAGCTCGTGGAGGAGCCGGCCGCCGCGTCCGGCGCCAAGAACTGAACCCTTCGTGACGCCGCCCCCCGTCGCGCCGGCCCCGGCGCCCGCGGAAGAAGCACGTCTCGCGACGGTCCGACGGCGCTTCCGGCTGGCCCGGGGAGGCGCCGAGGCCGCGCTCGCCGGGGACGTCGGCGCCCGTCGCTACTTCCGGCGGACGACGCCCGGACGCGCGTCGGTCCTCGTCGTCCTCTATCCCGAGCCGGCCTCGGCCGCGCAGGCGAACTGGGCGGCTCTCGGCGCCGCGCTCGCCGCGGCCGGGCTCCGCGTCCCCGCCCTCCTCGACGACGCGCCCGACCTCGGGGCCGCGCTCGTCGAGGATCTCGGCGACCGAGACCTCGCCGCCGAGATCGGGGAGGCCGCCCCCGGGGACCGCCCGCGGCTCCTGGACGAGGCCGAGGAGCTCCTCCACGCCGTCCGGACGATCGACCCGGCCGCCGCGCGGCGGAACCCGGCGTTCGACGCGGCGTTCTTCGCCCGCGAGCTGGCGCAGACGCGCCTCTGGGCCCTCGAGAAGGGGGGCGCCGCGCCGCTCGCAGCCGGCGAGGCCCGGGAGTGGGACCGCCTCGCGGGCGACCTCACGCGCACCGCCGCGGACCCGGCCGCCACCGGCGACCCGGTTCCGACGCACCGCGACTTCCACGCAAACAACCTGATGCGCGCCCCCGACGGGCGGCTCGCGCTGATCGACTTCCAGGACCTGCGGCTGGGCCCTCCGGACTACGACCCGGTCTCCCTCCGCTTCGAACGCGCGGGCGAGAGCGTGCCCTCGGGCCCGGCGGCCTACTCCGAGGCCGTGCTGCTCCAGAGGGCCTGGAAGGTCCTCGGAACGTTCGAGAAGATGCTCGGCCTCGGGCGGCCGATCTACCGCCCTCACCGCGACACGGCCCTCCGCGTCCTCCGGGCGAGAACGACGCCCGGCGGGCCCTGGGCCCCCCTGCTCCGCTTTCTTCCGCCCGCGACCGGCGGGGTATGATTCCCCGCGCTTCGAGGAGGCACCCGTGCCGAACATCGGACTCCCGGAACTTCTGGTCATCCTGGTCATCGTCGTCCTGATCTTCGGGGCGGGGAAGCTCCCGCAGCTCGGCAAGGGCCTCGGAGAGGGAATCAAGAACTTCAAGGACGCGATGCGCGACGGGCAGAAGGGCGACGAGAAGAAGGACGAGCCGAAGAAGCCCCAGTAGGCCGGCGCCGATCCTCCGCCGCCGCGGAGGGGGTCGGCCAAGCGAAGGGAACCCGGGAGGGTTCCTTTTTTCTTTCTGCCGCGGAAGGGGTGCGCAGCAGGGGGGACGACGCGCAGCGTCGTCAGGCCGGGTTCCCCCTATCAATTCAGGCGTTGTCGACGTGCCGCCGCGAGGTCCGGACGTTCAGGAGCGAGATCTTCGCCCGCAGCGTGTTCCGGTGGATGCCGAGAGACTTCGCCGCGCGGCCCATGTTGCCGTCGGCTCTCGTCACGGCCGCCGACACGTACTTCTTCTCGAATTCCTTCTTCGCGGCCTCGAGGGGGATTCCCTTGGAAACGAGCTCGTCGATGATCCGTTGCAGCTGTCCGTCGATCGTCACGGGAGACATCTCCTCCACGAAACCTTCCGGCCGCGTGGTTTGCTTCGAGGATCGTGAAGCTATCACGGGAGAGAGACGCCGGGAAGGGGCCGGGCGGCCTCCCCTCGCTCTGCGGCGCGCAAGCGCGCCGGCCTCCCGGAGGCGCCGGGCGCGCTACTTCAGCTCGACCCGGTCGCCGACGTACATCGTGTCGCGCATCGTCGTGATGATGGCGACCGACGTCTTCTTCCGCGTCGTCAGGATCGCGGCCTCGCCGAGCATGGTCCGGACCTCGCGCTCCGCGGCCGTGTCCCCGTGCCCCAGGATCGTCTGGAGGCGGCGGTCCTCGGTCGGCAGGCGGAAGACGGAGAGGAAGTCTCCGGGCACGAGGCCGTCGTCCTCCCCGCGGTCGAGGTAGATCACGCTGCCCGTGGCGATCGCCGTGACGTCGTCGAAGTCGGCCACGATGTGGCCGCTGACCTTGCCGCTCGTCGGATCGCACGACGAGAGGGGCGCCGTGCGCCGGACGAGGGGAATGGGGATCGCCTCGAAGGGAAGAACGGCGTCGCCGATGTTCGTGTCGGAGCAGGAGAGGACGATCTCGGCGATCGAGGAGTTCTCCTGCGCACAGAGGATCCGGATCCGACCCGGGGTCTGGTAGACCCGCCCCACGACGTCGAGGACCGACTGGACCGGGTGGACGATCCGGCCCGGCCGGACGATCCAGAACTCCTGGCCGGCGGCGAACCCCTGGTTGGCGCCGCCGCTGACGTAGACGACGTCCCCCTCGAAGAAGCCCTGCTTCGAGTTGATCAGCTCGGCGCTGAAGATCGTCGCGGGGAACGCGGCATCCGGCTCCTCGATCCAGCCGGTGCAGTAGACGTCGGCCTCGACGCCGATCGGGAGGGGGGGCGTCAGCGACCCGGCCCGCGGGGTCGCCTGGGGGGCGTCGCCGGAGGGGCCGGCGGCAGACGCTGCACCCGACCCGAGAAGGGTCGCCGCGAGAAGGAGAACCGGAAGAGGCTGACGCATCGACGTCCTCCCGCCGTTTCCCGGCTCCTGCGGGCTCGAAGCCGAGCCGCCGGACCGCAACCTTGGAAGCGCCCTAAGTTACCTCATCCGAATCGGTTGGTCAAAAGCGGTGCTCGCCGAACGGACGGCCGGCTTGGGCGCGGGGCCCGCCGGCGGGACTTTCTTCGCCCACTTGCTCTGCGGGAAGTCGCGAGAGAGACGCTGCCAGCTCTCCTGCGCCTTCTGCTCGTTTCCCATCTTCCGCTGCGCGTAGCCCATCTCGTAGAGGACCCGGTCGACGCCGGTGAAGTCCGGGTAGACCTGCAGGATCGCTTCGTACCGCCCGCCGGCCGCCCGGTAGGCCTTCCGCCGGTAGTAGAAGTGCCCCACGAGGTACTCGTGCTGCGCCAGCAGGTTCCGGATCCGCTGAAAGCGCGTCCGGGCCTCGGTGACGTAAGGGGAGTCCGGATAGCCGACGATCAGCTCGCGGTAGCTCGTCGCGGCGAGGCGGGTATTGGTCTGCTCCCGGTCCGGCTTCTCGGCCTCCCGGTCGGCGCACTGGGCGAGGCGGAAGAGGGCGTAATCGGCCCGCGGGCTGGACGGGTACCGGTTGCGGAAGTCCCGGTAGCGCGTCTGCGCCTCGAGGAAGCCGAGGGTCGTCCCCTCGTCGAAGTAGGAGTCGGCGAGCTTCAGGGCCGCCTGCCGGCCGATCGGGTCGTTCGCGTAGTTCTCCGCGACGAACCGGAGGTACTGGCGCCCCGTCTCCCACTTCTTCTGCGCGATGAGCTGCTCGCCGCGGGCGTAGGCGTCCTCCTTCGGCATCGTCAGCAGCTCGCGCGTCAGCTTCATCGACGTGTCCTGCGTCGAGCAGCCCGCGACGAGGCCGAGCGTCGCGAGCAGGACGAGGCGAGGCCCGATCGGGCGCCGGCGTCGGAACCGCATGAACCGCCGGAGATTACACCGACGGGCGCCCGGCCGCCGCCGACCGCAGCGCCGCCACGGCCGCGGCCACGTCGCCCCGCC
>DAOMFB010000251.1:0-4851 GCA_035429585.1 Thermoanaerobaculia bacterium | reverse complement strand
CGCGTGGTCTCTCGCCGACCACGGCCAACAACGCGATCCGGCTGATACGCGTGATCCTCGCCGACGCTCAGGAGCGCGGGCTCATTCGCGCCGTGCCGAAGGTGAGGCGCATCCGCGAGCCCGAGGTGCTACGCGGAGCGAAGCGAGACGACGTCGCGCGGTACCTTGCCGCGTTCGAGTCGGCGTCGCCGTCCGTGCGAGCCTCCGCCCCCTTCTTCCGACTCATCGCCGCGACGGGCCTACGCTTCGGGGACGCTCTGGCGCTCCGTGTCGCGGATGTCGAGCTCGGAGCGCGCCTGATTCGCCTGCGCCAGCGGAAGACGGGGCGCGTCGTCGTGGTGCCGCTCTCGGAGGAGGCGCTCGGCGCGGCGCGCGCTGCTATCGCCAGCGCCGCCGGGGAGCTCCTCTTCACCTCCGGCGCTTCGACGCTACAGCGGCATCACGCGATCGCACGCGCCGCTGCGCGCCTTCCCTCGCTCACGATTCACGGGCTCCGACACTCATTCGCCGCGCGGCTCGCGGAAGCTGGGCTCTCCGCGTACCAGCTTCGCGACGTACTCGGACACTCAACCGTGCGGATGAGCGAGCGCTACATCGGGGGCGCGTCGCGTGAGGCGAGCGCGGACGCGGCACGGCGGATTCTGGACACGCTCCAAGCATGCGCCCCGAGGCACGAGCTCGGACGCGGTCTAATCACGCTCGGCAGCCTCCAAGTCGCCGCGCGCCTTCGCGATGCATCGAGGCGAGAGGGGCGCGCTCACGGCCCGAGATTAGCCGACGACGCTATCCTTCCCTCTCGGTCGACGTGAAAGTCCTCGCCCTCGACCTCGGCGCCGCCTGGCGCGGAGGACAGACCCAGACGGCGCTCGTCTGCGCCGGCCTCGCGGCGCGAGGTCATTCGGTGACCCTCGTCGCCCGGCGCGACTCGGCCCTCGCGCACGAGATGCAGGGCGCGCACGCCGGGGGCGTCCGCCTCGTGGAGGCCCCGGCCGCCTTCGAGGCGTCGCCGGGTCTCCTGCGGACCGTCGCGGCAGAGGGCCGGCGCGGCGCGCCCGACGTCCTCTGGGCCTCCGACGCCCGGGGGCACGGCGCCGCGGTCTGGAGCCGCGTCTCTCCGAGGACGCCGCTCGTCGTCCACCGCCGCGTCAGCTTCCCGCCGGGGCGCGGCCCCCTCTCGCGCCTGAAGTACAGCGTCCCCCGGCACTTTCTCGCCGTCTCGGAAGCAGTCGCCACCTCGTTGCGGCTCGCCGGAATCGACGGCCGGCGGATCACCGTCCTGCCGGACGGCCTCCCGCCGCAGGCCTTCCTCGACCGGCCGGAGCCGGAGGCGCCCCCCTACCGCCTCGTCCACGTCGGGGCGTTCGACGGCCTGAAAGGGCAGGGCGTGGCGATCGCGGCGCTCGAGCGGCTCGTCGCGCGCGGACTCGACGCGACGCTGCTCTTCCTCGGGGACGGCCCGCGGCGGGCCGAGGCGGAGCGGGACGCCGCTGCCCGGGGCCTCGCCGGGCGCTGCGTCTTCGCGGGCCGGGTCCGGGACGTCGCCGAGCGTCTCGCCGCGTCGCATCTCCTTCTCCTGCCGTCCCGGAGCGAGGGCGCCTCGATGACGCTGATGGAGGCGATGGCGGCGGGCTGCCCGGTCCTCGTCCACGACCTGCCGGGCCCCCGGGAGCTCTGCCGGAACGGGACGGCGGGCGCCCTCCTCCCGACGCTCGACCCGACGGCCTGGGCCGGCGAGATCGCCCGCCTCCTCCTCGACCCCGGCGAGCGCGCGTGCTACGCGGAGGGAGGTCGCGCCGCGGCCGCCGAGTGGACGATCGAGCGGACGGTGCGACGCCTGGAGTCCGTCCTGGAGAGAGCGTGAGGACCCTCCTTCGGGCCACGAACTGGGTCGGCGACGTCGCGATGTCCCTGCCGGCCCTCAAGGCGCTCCGCGCCGCGTTCCCGGGGGACCACCTCGCCGTCCTCGCACGGCCGTGGGTGGCGGACCTCTACCGGCTCCGGCGGGAGATCGACCAGGTCCTCGTCGAGGAACCGGCGGGCGCGCACGCGGCCGCCGAGGGACGCCGGCGGCTGGCGGCCGAGCTCCGCGAGCTCCGGTTCGACCGCGCGGTCCTGTTCCCGACGAGCTTCGGGACGGCGTGGACGGTCCATCAGGCCGGCATCCCGGAGCGACTCGGCTGGGCCGCGGAAGGGCGCGGCCCCCTCCTCACCACCGCCCTCCCGCCCCGCCTCTTCCGGGGCCGGCACCAGGTGTGGAAGCACCTGCTCCTCGCCGAGGCCGCCGGCGCCCCCCTCCCGGCCGCCCCCGATGCGTCGTGGGAGGTGGCGGGCGAAACCGCCGCGGCCGGGCGCGCCGTCCTCGCGGCCGCCGGATGGAACGGCCGTCCGTTCGTCGCGGCGCACGTCGCCTCGTTCGCCCACGCGGCGAAGCGCTGGGAGCTCGCGGGCTTCGCCGCCGTCTTCGACCGTCTCGCCGGGGAGAAGGGCCTCGAGACCGTCCTTCTCGGAAGCGCCGGCGAGTCGGCGGTCAACGGCGAGGCGGCCGCGCTCGCACGCCGGACGCGGGTTCTCGACCTCTCGGGGAAGAGCTCGCTCCCCGAGGCACTCGGGATCCTCTCCCTCGCCCGCCTCTTCGTCGGCAACGACTCCGGCCTCGGACACCTCGCGGCGGCCGCCGGGACGCCCACGGTCGTCGTCTTCGGCCCGACCGATCCCGACGCGACGCGCCCCTGGGACGGGCCGCGCGGCGACGGCCGGCCCGTGAGGATCGCCGCGGCCCGGCGCCGGACGGCCTGCGCCCCGTGCCGGTTCGACGTCTGTCCGATCGACCACCGCTGCATGTCGGAGCTTCCGGCGGGGCGGGTGTTCGAGGCGGCGGCCGCCCTCCTCTAGCCGGGCGGCGGGTCAGAGGAGGCAGAAGGCCGACAGGGCCCGCGAGGCGCGGTCGATCTTCCGGAAGACCGGGACGCCGCCCCGCTGCAGGACGGCGACGAAGTCGTCGTAGAGGCGCCCCGAGTCCACGTTCACGACGACGGGCTTCTTCGTCCTCCGGAACGCCCGCAGCAGCTCCTGCGGCAGGGACCCGGGCGCGTGGATGTTCTCCGAGTGCGTCCCGGCGAGGTCGGGGGCCAGGTTGTCGAGCGCCGGCGTCACCGGGACGGGAGAGACGACGAGCGCGTCGACGCCCGGGTCGTCGAGGAGCGCCTCGGCCGCCTCCACGAACTGCGGCGTGTCGGCCATGGGCGTCGCGTCGACCGGGTTGTCGGCGTGGGCGATGCCGGGGAGGCCGGCGGCGAGCCGCCGCCGCGTGGCGTCCGACAGCGTCGCCGCCGACAGCCCGTAGAGCTTGTCGAGCACCGACGCGCACTCGAACCCGGCGTTCGACAGGACGGCCGCCCGCCGTCCGCCGACGGAGCGGCCGTCGAGCATCGTGAAGATCTTCACGTAGTCCTCGAACATGTCGAGGGTCTCGGCCACCACCACGCCCGCCTGCCGCATCAGGGCCTCGGCCACCGCGTAGTCACCCGCCAGGGAGGCCGTGTGGCTCTGCGCCGCCTTCGCCCCGAGGGGCGTCTTGCCCGCCTTGAACGCGAGGACGCGCTTCCCCTTCTCGCGGAGGCGCCGCGCGATCCGGACGAACCGCTCGCCGTCCAGCGGCTGGAACCCCTCGACGTAGCAGGCCAGGATCGAAACGCCGGCGTCCGCCTCGAAGTGCTCGAGGAAGTCGGAGACCGTCAGGTCCATCTGGTTCCCGAACGAGATCGAGGCCTTCGGAAAGATGATGCCGTCGAGGTTGCTCGTCAGCGAGACGAGGTAGGCCCCGCTCTGGCTGATCGCGGCGAGCCGGTCGCCCGGCGCGTCGTGGAATGGCAGCTTGTAGTGCGGCAGGAAGAACGTGTTGTAGCGGTGCTTCGAGACGATGCCGAGGCAGTTTCCGCCGAGGAGCACGGGCCCCCCGTCCGCGCGCGCGCGGCTCGCGGTCACCGCCTGCCGGATCTCCTCCTCGAGGCCGCGCCGGCCCGTCTCGGCGAACCCTCCGGGGATCAGGATGACCGACGCCGCCTTTCCCGTCGCGCAGAGGTCGCGGACCGCGTCGCGCGCCCCCTCGGCCGGCACGGCGACGACGGCGAGGTCGACCGTCTCCGGAAGGTCCTGCCCCGACGGGACGCACGGGACGCCGTCGATGGTCACGGCCTTCGGGTGGACGGCCCAGAGCTTCCCGTAGCGGAGCCCCTCCGAGGCCTTGAGGTTGCGCAGGATGATCCGGCCCGGGTTCATGCCGGTCGTCGAGGCGCCGAAGACGGCGGCGCTCGCGGGCTCGAGGAGGCTCCGGATCTTCGCGACGGGGCGCGGCGCCGGGCGGACGCGCCGCGCGGAGAGGTGCGCCTTGCCGTCCGCCGCGATCCACCGGCCGTCCGGAAGGAGGAGGACCGGGTTCACCTCGAGCTCCTCGAGCGTCAGGTCGCCCGCGGCGTCCGGCGCGAAGGCCGTGGCCAGGCGGCCGAGAGCCTCGAGCCTCTTCGCCACGGCGTCGAGGTCCAGCGGCGGCGCGGGGTGGCGGCGCGACGGCGCGAAGAGGAGCGCCAGCGCCGGCGAGTCCGCCATCGCGGCCGACAGCCCCTCGCGGACGCGCCCCGGGGAGACGATCGCCGTCGACCGCCCGCCGCTCACGGTCCCGAACCACTCCGTCAGGACGCCGCCGAGGCCGAGGACGATCACGGGCCCGAAGGCCGGATCCTGCTTCACGGAGACGAGCGTCTCGGCCGCAGGGGACTCGGGGAGCGGCGCGAGGCGCTCGAGGAGGAGGATCCCGAGCCGGGACGCTCCGGGGGACCGCCGCCCCACCGCCTC
>DAOMFB010000250.1:0-4878 GCA_035429585.1 Thermoanaerobaculia bacterium | reverse complement strand
CGACGGAGCCCCCTGCAACGACCGCCTCGATCCCTTCGCCGAGATGCGGCTCGCCGCGCAGCTCTCCCGCGTGGCGCCGGGGAGCACGCCCCTCTCCGCCTGGCAGGTGGTGCGGATGGCGACGGCGGACGGCGCGAAGGCCCTCGGCCTGGCGGACACCGGGACGATCGAGGCGGGGAAGCGCGCCGACTTCGTCCTCCTCGACCCGGAAGCCGGCTTCGCCGCGCCGACCGCGTGGCGCGGCGATCCCTTCGGCCCGATCGTCTGGTCCTTCGACCGGAGTCACGTCGCGGCCACGTACGTGGACGGCGTGGCGCTCTGGCGCCGGAGCGGCCCGTCGCCCGCCGCCTCGCTCCGCCCGGCGGCGTCCGAGATCGCGGCGGCGGTGGAAAAACTGGCGGCGAGGCGCCATCTTTAACAGGGGAGCAAGGAGGGCATCCGATGTCACGCCGAAAGCCGGGACCGTTCCTGAAGTCGATCCTCGTCGGCACGGACTTCTCGCTCTGCGCGGCCCGGGCGTTCGAGATCGCGGTCTCGCTCGCCGCGTCGCAGGGGGCGAGAGTCCACCTTCTCCACGTCCTCGTGGAGCCGATCCAGGCCTTCGACGTCGCGGGCGCCCTCCCCTACCTCGACGTCACGACGCAGAAGGAGTGGGAAGAGGCGACCCGGAAGCGTCTCGCGCGGGCGGTCGCCTCGGCCGAGAAGCGCGGCGTGACGGCGACCTCGGAGCTCGTCTGGGGCCGGCCCTCCGATGCGCTCGTCGAGGCGGCCGTGAAGATGAAGGCGTCGCTCGTCGTCGTCGGGACGCACGGCCGGGGCGCCTTCGAGAAGCTCCTGATCGGCTCGACGGCCGAGCGGGTCCTCCGCCTGTCGCCGATCCCCGTCCTGACGGTGCGCGAGAAGCGGTAGGGGGCCTTCAGCCCGGGGGCACGGGCCGGTCGGCCCGGGTGGCCGTCGGGCGGTCCGGGTCCGGGGCGGAGAAGACGAGGAGGACGGAGCCGACGAGGATCTCGTCCCGGTCCTTCAGCGCCGCGGGCTCCTCGAGGCGCCGGCCCCGGAGGTACGTTCCGTTCTTGCTGCCGAGGTCCTCGAGGGTCGCCGCGCCGGCCGTCACGACGACGCGTGCGTGACGACGCGAGACCGTGTCGTCGTCGAGGAAGACGTCGGCGGCCGCGTCGCGGCCGAGGACGTTCTCGCCCTCCCGGAGCGCGACGCGGCGCCCGTCGCGCTCGAGGCCGAGGAGGCTCCGCGGCGCCGACGGGGGCGCCGGGCCCTCCTCGACGGCGTCGCCCGAGAACGAGTACCCGTGGCCGTGGACGGTCCGGAGGTGCCCCTCCCGGGCTCCCTTCTCTCCGATCGCCTCGCGCACTTCGGCCGCGAGATTCGCGAGATTCGTCTCGACGACGAACGTGTCGGGCCAGAGGGCGTCCTTGAGCTCGTCCTTCGAGAGGGCCTTCGGCCGCTTCTCGAGGAGCAGTTCGAGGAGACGGAAGGCCTTCGGGGAGAGGTGGACCGGGCTCCCCTGGCGGCGGAGCTCCCGGCTCTCCCCGTCGAGGACGAACTCTCCGAATCGCCAGCGCATGGCGTCAGCCGTTCGGGACGTCCCAGAGGTCCCGGACGGCCGGGTGGTCCCAGGGGATCCGGAACTCGTCCGGGTCCCGCGCGTCGAAGGTCCGCGTCACGATGTAGAGGAGGGCGCAGGGGTTCGTCAGCGGGCGGTAGCCGTGGGCCACCCCTTCCGGGATCCGGACCAGTAGGTCCTGTCCGTCCCCGGCCACGATCACCTGGGTCTTCCCGAAGGTCGGCGAGGCCTTCCGGACGTCGAGGAGGACGAACTTCGCCTTCGAGGGGTGGGGGCAGTACCAGACGTCCTGCTGCTTCAGGTGGTAGTGGAGCCCCTTCACGTGCCCGGGGACGTCCACGATCGTGAAGTTCATCTGGGCGACCGGTACGCCCTGGAAGAACTCCGCGAGGGGCTCGCTCCCCGGGTGGTCCGCCTTCGACCGGTAGATCTCCTGGAAGAAGCCGCGGTCGTCGACGTGCCGGGCGAGGCGGAGGACCTTCACCCCCTCGAGGACCGTCTTCGTCGGATAGGTCTTGGTCTCCGACCGGAACTCGTCGGCGACCGCCGAGGGGGGGAGGACCGGTGTCGCGGGTGTGCTCATCGTGAATCCTTCCGGCCTCGATTCTAAGGGGCTGGTGTATCTTCACCGGGTCCCGGACATCTCCCGACGACGGCGGAGGAGGTCGACGCGTGGCCCAGAACTCCCTCTTTGCGACGAAGCCGATCGCACAGCTCCTGGCCGAAGGCTCGGACGAGGGCGAGCACAGCCTGAAACGGGCCCTCGGGCGGTGGTCCCTCGTCGCCATCGGCATCGGGGCGATCATCGGGGCCGGCATCTTCGTCATGACGGGGATCGGAGCCCACGGGTCGCTCAACGACGACGGCACCGTGAAGATCCTCGGCGCCGGCCCCGCGCTGATGCTCTCCTTCGTCCTCGCGGGGATCGCCTGCGTCTTCGCCGGGCTCTGCTACGCGGAGTTCGCCTCGATGATCCCGCTGGCCGGCTCCGCGTACACCTACGCCTACGCCACCCTCGGCGAGCTCTTCGCGTGGATCATCGGGTGGGACCTCGTCCTCGAGTACATGATGGGGGCGGCCACCGTCTCGGTCGGATGGTCGGGCTACCTCGTCAAGTTCCTGAAGCTCTTCGGTATCCACCTGCCCGACTGGCTCACCAACGACTGGATCAGCTACGGCCGCCTCGCCAAGGCGGCCGCCGCCTCCGGCGCGCCGCTCCCGGCCCCGCCCGAGATCCTCGGCATCCCGATCGTCTTCAACCTCCTCGCCCTCCTCGTCGCGATCGCCGTCACGGCGGTGCTCGCGATCGGGATCCAGGAGTCCGCCCGGTTCAACGCCGGCATCGTCGCCGTCAAGACATCGGTCGTCGTCATGGTCATCCTGGTGGGCGTCTTCTTCCTCAAGCCCGTGAACTGGGGGGCGAGCTGGTCCGACTTCGCGCCGAACGGGATGGCGGGGATCGCCTCGGGGGCGGCCTACATCTTCTTCGCGTACATCGGCTTCGACGCCATCTCCACGACGGCGCAGGAGGCGAAGAACCCGCAGAAGGACATGCCCTTCGGGATCATCGGGTCGCTCCTGATCTGCACGGTCCTCTACATCGCGGTCGCCGGGGTCCTGACCGGCATGGTGCGGTGGAACCAGATCGACCTGAAGGCGCCGATCGCGCAGGCCTTCGAGAGCTACGGCCTCGGCTGGGCGGTCTTCGTCATCACGGGGGGAGCGCTCGCGGGGCTCACGTCGGTCATGCTGGTCATGCTCCTCGGCCAGACGCGCGTCTTCTTCGCCATGTCCCGCGACGGCCTCCTGCCGCAGAGGATCTTCGGCGAGATCCACACGCGCCACCGGACGCCCTTCAAGATGACCTGGATCGTCGGCTGCGTCTGCGCCCTCCTCGGCGCCTTCACGCCGATCGACGACCTCGGCCAGATGGTCAACATCGGCACGCTCCTGGCCTTCGTCATCGTCTGCGCGGCGGTGATCATCCTCCGCCGGACGAATCCCGAGGCTCACCGGCCGTTCCGGACGCCCTGGGTCCCGGCCGTCCCGATCCTGGGCGCGATCTCCTGCTTCTACCTGATGGCGCAGCTCGGCCTCCCGACCTGGATCCGCCTCTTCGTCTGGCTCGTCATCGGCCTCGCGATCTTCTTCGGGTACAGCCGGAAGCATTCCAGGCTGACGTCGAAGGCGACGTAGCCGACGGCCCGCCCGGATCCGCGGCATGAAGCGGGCGGCGCTCCTCCTTCTGCTCGGGGCGCCGCTCCTCCTCGCGCTCTTCCCGGCCCTTCGCCGCGCCCTCCTCCGGAAGGCGCGGCTCTTCCTCCTCCTCTATGCCGGGGCGCTCCTCCTGACGGGCTTCGGGACCGGCCTCTGGTCGAGGCGCCTCGCCACCCTCTCGGCCGGCGAGCTGGGCCTCGCGCTCGCGGGCGTGGCCCTCGTCCTCGCGGCCTTCGCCGCGGTGGCCCGGGACGCGCTCCGCGACCGGGCTACTCGAGGCTGATCCGCGACAGGCCGACGCCCAGCGGCCGCGCGTCCTCGCCGCTCGCCCCCTTCGGCACCCGGACGGGCGACGCGAGGTCGACGACGAGGGGCTCCACGCCCCGGAAGGCGGCGCGCGCCGCGGCCGGCAGGTCGATCCCCCGCTCCACGAATCCCCCCGGCGGGACGAGGAATTCGCCGCACGGGACGCCGCCCACCGCGATACGCAGCGGGACGGGGGAGACGCCCGGCGGGCGGACGCGGAAGACCATCCGCTGGGGAACGAAGCCCGCGACCGGCGAGAAGACGAGCGACGCCTTTCCCGACGTCCACCGCATCTCGAGGCCCGTCTTCTCGTCCCGCTCGCGCGGATGGAAGCCCTGGAGCGCGGCGCGCCGGTCCGAGGGGGCCCCGACGTCCAGCTCGTACCGCCCGTCCCGCCGCGCCCAGATCTCCTCCGGGGGAACGGAGGCGGTCGCGTCGAGGATCCGGAAGCAGCCGACGCGGGGCCGCCGGACGCCGCCCCGGGGCGGGACCGGCACGGGGCGGTCGCAGGAGATGACGTAGGCGGCCGGCTGCGGGAGCGGGCCGAAGACCGTGCGCGGGACGATGGCGATCTCGAAGGGGCCGGGGGCGATCGACCGCTCCAGGACCGTTTCCCCCGAGGCGGCGTCCGACACGCGGAGCGTCGTGGGCCCGGCGTCGGCGTCCCGCTCCCCCGCGAGGAGCGCCACCGGAGGCCCTTCGAGGCCGGGGGCGACGAGGTGCGCCGGAGACCCCGCCCAACGAAACGCCGGGGGGCCGGGCTCCCTTTCGGC
>DAOMFB010000249.1:0-4893 GCA_035429585.1 Thermoanaerobaculia bacterium | reverse complement strand
GCGCGGGCCGCGACCGGGGGCGGTCACGGGAGCCCCCCGCCGAGGGGCGCCCCGCGCGAGACGTCCCGCAGCCGCGGGTCGAGCCACGCCGACACGAGGTCGCCCGCCACGCTCGAGAGGACGACCGCGGCCCCCGCCACCAGGGTCAGGCCGAGGACGACCGGAACGTCCCGCGAGAAGACGCCGTCGGCCAGGAGGCGGCCGGCGCCCGGCCAGGAGAAGAGCCGCTCGACCAGGACCGAGCCGGCCACCAGCGACGGAACGAGCACCGTCCCCAGCGCCGAGAAGGCGGCCGCCGACCGGCGCAGCGCCCGCCGGACGCTCCCCGCCCCGCTCTCGCCGCGGGCCCGCGCCGCAAGGGCCGCCGGGTCTTCGAGGGCGCTCCGGACGCAGGTGCGGATGAAGCGGGAGAGGAGGGCCACGGCGCCGAGGCCCAGCGTGGCCACCGGAAGGACGGTGCCGGAAAAGCCGGCGGCCGGATCCGAGAAGAGCGGCGTCAGGCGGAGCTTCACCGAGAAGGCGAGAAGCAGGAGGAGGCCGAGGACGAAGGGCGGCGTGGCGAAGAGAAGGTCGAAGACGGCCCCGGAGGCCCGGTCGAACCGGCCCCCGGGCCGGCGGGCCGCGACGACGCCGCACGGCACGGCCGCGAGGAGGGCGAGAAGGAGGGCGCCGCCGTTGAGGAGGAGGGTGGCGGGAAGCGTCGCGGCGAGACGCTCCCGCACCTCGCGCCCGTCCTGGAACGACCGGCCGAGGTCGAGGCGCACGGCGCGAGCCGCCCACGTCGCGAACTGGACGGGAAGCGGCCGGTCCAGGCCGTGCAGCCGGCGGAACGCGGCGAGCGCTTCCGCGGAGGCGGGGCGCGCCCCGCCGCTGCGCGCCGCGAGGACCGCCGGATCCCCCGGCGCAGCGGCCAGCAGCAGGAACGCCAGCGTCAGGACGCCCAGGAGCGTCGCGAGCGCCGAGAGGAGCCGCCGCGCCGCGTAGGCCAGCATGCGGTGATGTTACGCGGCGCCGGACCGCGAAAACCACGGGAAGAACGCGCTCACCTCGCGCTGGTAACGCCGGTACGCCTCCCCTTTCGACCGGACCGCCTGCGCCTCGGTCGCCGGGATGCCGGTGATCCGGAGGAGGAAAAAGAGCATCAGCGCCGGGCAGACGAGCGCGGTCGGGCCGAGCGGGGCGTCGAAGGCGAGGAGGGCGAAGGCGCACCAGACCAGCCACTCGAAGAAGTAGTTCGGGTGGCGCGAGAGGTTCCAGAGCCCCTCGCGGCAGACCTTTCCGGCGTTCGCGGCGTCCGCCTTGAACCGGACGAGCTGGAGGTCGGCGAGGCTCTCGCCCCCCACGGAGACGAGCCAGAGAACGCCGCCGGCCGCCTCGGCGCCGGAGAACGCCGGCCGGGCATCGGACGCGGCGAGGAGAAACGGCCAGGAGAGGAGGACATCGAGCAGCCCCTGAGCCAGGAAGAAGACGAGAAAGGCTCCGGAGACGTTCCGGCCCCGCGCCGTCCACTCCTCCCGGAGGGCGGCGTACCGCCCTTCTTCCGGCTTTCCCCGCATCCGACGGGCGAGGTGGCTCGCGAGCCGGAACGCCCAGACGCCCCCCAGAATCCCGACGAGGGCGCGCCGAGCCGCCCAGCCGGGGCCGACGGCCGCGTAGTAGAGGGCGAGGAGGCCGAGGCCGGCCGCCCAGCCGACGTCTACCACGCCGGCGTCCTTCACACGGAGGTGGAAGACCCAGAGACCTCCCATCAGGACGAGCACGAGGGCGGCTCCGGGCAGGAGGAGCCGGACCGCTTCGGCGGCGCTGCTCATTCCCCCGGCCCGGTCCGGCTCAGATCGGCGCCCTGCCGGCGCCGAGTCGCCAGGCGGACCCGCCCGGCCAGAAGAGGAAGAGGCCGATCGGCGAGGTCCGGACGCCGTCCAGCCGCTTCGAGATCCCCCACCGGCTCTTGACCGTGTGGAGGAACGTGACCGGCTCGTCCTCGTGGATCACGCGAAGCAGCTCGCCGTAGAGGCGCCGCGCCTCCTCCCGGTCGAAGGTCGTCCGGAGACGGTCCATCAGGGCGTCCGCCGCCGGGTTCCCGTAGCCGACCGTGTTCCAGCCCTTCGGCGCCTTCTGGCTCGAGTGCCAGTAGACGGCGAGATCGGGGTTCGGGTCGAGGCTGAAGGCGAGCGCCGCGGCCTCGAAGTCTCCGGCGTCCACCTTCGAGGCGAACGCCGCCCACTCCATGGGCCGGATCGTCATCTCGACCCCCCCGGCCCGGAACGACTGCTGCACGACCTCGGTGATCTGCCGCTGGAGCTCGCTCCCGGTGCCGAGGAGGAGGCTGAAGGAGAACCGTTCCTTTCCGCGCCGGCGGACCCCGTCGGGTCCCGTCCGGAAGCCCGCCTCGTCGAGGAGCGCGGCCGCCGCCTTCGGGTCGTACGGCCACGGCTCGATCGACGGGTCGTACGGCCAGAGGCCCGGGGGGATCGGACCGGACGCCGGACGCGCCAGGCCGCCGTAGAGCGTCCGGGCGATCGCCTCCCGGTCGATCAGCATCGTGAGGGCCCGTCGGACCTTCGGGGAGGCGAAGAGGGGGTGGCTGTTCTTCCAGGCGATGTACGAGTAGCCGAGCTCGTCGAAGAGGAGCGGCCGTGCCGGAGACGTCGCGTCCGCCTCGAGCCTCGTCTTCTGCTCGAAGCTGACCCGCATCTCGTGGAGCTCGCCCGAGAGGAGCCCCTGGAACGCCGCCGCGTTCTCGGGGACGACGCGGAACAGGATCATCTCGGGTCCCGGCCGCTCTCCCGGGTACTGCGTGTTCCGGACCAGCTCCAGCGTCCGGCCGGCCTCCCAGCGGGCGAGCCGGTACGGTCCGTTCGCCAGGGGCGCCCGGTTCCGGGGGTTCGCGTTGACGTCGGTCCCCTCGTACGCCGCCGCCGGAAGGAGGGGCAGGTTGAAGGCCTGGATCCGCCCGGCGTACGGCTCCGTGAAGACGACGCGCGCCGTCCGTGCGTCCTCCGTTTCGACGCGGTCCAGGCCGTCCCAGTAGCTCTTCCGGGAGAGAGCCGGCGTCTTCGGATCCACCAGCGTCCGGATCGTGAAGGCGACGTCGGCGGCGGTCACGGGGCGCCCGTCCTCCCACCGGAGGTCCGGGCGGAGACGCACCGTGTAGGTCCGATGGTCCGGCGAGACGTCGACGCTCTCCGCCAGCCCGGGCACGAGCTCGAGCCTCTCGTCGTACTCGAGCAGGTTCCGCTCGAGGAGCGCCAGGACCACGTTCTCCGGGTCCGTCGTGGCGAGGAGCGCGTTCAGGGTCTTCGGCTCCCCCTCGAGCCTCCGGACGATCACGCTCTCCGCGTGCTTCCCCCGCTGCCCGCACGCGGCCAGCGCCGCGGCGGCGAGGAGGACGGCGACGGCGCGCTTCGGCGTCAACGGAAGTCCTTCGGATACTCGACGGAGACGGCGGCCCAGTTCCCCGCGGCGTCCAGGACGCGGATCGACAGGAGGGCGCCGGCGCCCGGCTTCGGCACCCGGAAGACGAAGCGCTCCACGGGCGAATCGCCGGCTCCGTCCTCGGCGCCGAGCGGCCGCCAGCGGTCCGCGTTGACGGCCCCTTCCGCCTTCGTCACGGCCGAGAGGGCGTCGGTGGCGAGGACCTTCACCTCGACGTCGGCTCCGGCCAGCCGCGCCGACTCGACCCTGAGAACGGGCGGCGTGTTGTCGACGACGGCGACCGGCGACTCCTCCGTCGCCGTGAGGGCCTCGGGCTCCGGGTTCGCCGGACGGTCCGTCGCGGTCACGCGGAAACGATACCTCCCGTCGGGAAGCGCCGTCGTGTCGAAGGAGCACCACGACTCCTCGAGGTCCTTTCGGACGGGGAACCAGGTCTCGCTCCCCTCTCTCCTCGCGTCGACGTCGTAGCGGAGCGCGTCGCCGTTCGGGTCCTGCCCCCGCCACGTGAGCGTGCGGAAACCTCTCCGGTAGAGCCGGCGCCCTCCCGGCTCGGCGCCGGTCTCGCGCGGCGGCTCGAGGCCGGCATAGATCCCGCTCTCGTCGGGATTGGTCACCGAGAGGACGTTGCCCCCCCCGCCGCTCCCCCTCGGGATCACGGCGCCCGGCTCGAGTACGGTGAGGTTCTCGATCACCGGCCGCGCGTTCCTCTCGGCGTAGGAGAACTCGACCCGCTCGACGACGGGCGCCGCGCCCCGGCTGCCCGGCGTCAGCGTCGCCCTCCACTGGAAGAACCGGGCCGCCGGCAGGTGCGCGGCCCCGTCGGCCGCGACGGCCGTCCAGTCGGTCCAGGTCGCGTCCGGCTTCTCGGAGTTGCCGCACCGGACGGCGAAGGCCACGGCGCTTCCGCCGGGGGCGGTCCCCTCCCAGCGGAGACGCCCGAACAGGGCCAGACGGGAGGCGTCCCGTGCGGACGACGTGAACGTCCCCGGCGCGGGGGCCGGCGCGGGCCGCAGGACTCCCGCCGCCCCCATCGTGACCGCGGCGAGCGCAGGCGCCACGGCGGGCGCCGCCACGGCGACCCGCTCGCCCGTCTGCGCCGCGAGGCGGAGGCGACGGTCTGATAGAAGATAGATCCGGCCGCGCGGCCCGGTCGTCACCACGACGGCACCGTCCCGGTCGGTCCGGAGGGAGTAGACGGCTTCCTCGGGGAAGCTCCACGCCGGCTCGACGAAGCCGTCGGGCTGGATCGAGACGATCTCGCCGCTTCCGCCGCCCGCCGGGGTCGGCGTCGGGGCGACGCGCGAGGTGGGGGTCGAGATCGAGACCGAGCCGCGCGGCGCCTCCTCCTCGACGGCCGCCGCAGACAAGGGCGCGACCGCCTCCACGGCAGGCGTCCCCGCCGAGCACCACCTCGCGATCCGCTACGAAGCGACCGCGCCCGTCGAGCGCGTCGAGCTC
>DAOMFB010000248.1:0-4919 GCA_035429585.1 Thermoanaerobaculia bacterium | reverse complement strand
CCCTTGCCCATGCGGGTCTCGGCCGGCTTCTTGGTGATCGGCTTGTCCGGGAAGACGCGAATCCACAGCTTTCCGCCGCGCTTGACGTGGCGCTGGATGGCGACGCGTCCCGCCTCGATCTGGCGGGCCGTCAGCCAGCCCGGCTCGGTGGCCTGGAGGCCGTACTCGCCGAAGGCGAGATCGGAGCCCCGGAGCGCGGTGCCGCGCATCCGGCCGCGCTGCTGCTTTCTGTACTTGACCTTGGACGGCATCAGCATGGGATGACTTCCTTACGCGACCTTGCGGCGCGACTTCGCCCGGTGCAGGTCGCCCTTGTAGATCCAGACCTTGACGCCGATGGCGCCGTACGTCGTCCGCGCCCCGGCGACGCCGTAGTCGATGTCGGCCTTGAGCGTGTGGAGCGGCAGGCGCCCCTCCTGGTACCACTCGGAGCGCGCGATCTCGGCGCCGTTCAGCCGGCCGGAGCAGCGGATCTTGATTCCCTGCGCGCCGAACCGGAACGCGGACTCCATCCCCTTCTTCATCGCCCGGCGGAACGCGACGCGCCGCTCGAGCTGCATGGCGATCGACTCCGCCACGAGCTGGGCGTCGGTCTCCGGGCGCTGGATCTCCACGATGTTCACGTGGATGTCCTTGCCCAGCCGCTGCTGCAGCCGGTCCCGGAGCTGGTCCACCGACGCGCCCTTCTTCCCGATGATGACGCCGGGGCGCGCCGTCATGATGTTGATCTTCAGCTTGTTCCCGCGCTCGATCTCGATCTCCGAGACGGCGGCGTTCGCGAGGTCCCGCTTGAGCTCCTCGCGGAGCTTCAGGTCGTCGTGCAGGAAGCGGAGGTAGTCCTTCTCCGCGTACCAGCGCGAGTGCCACGTGCGGTTGTAGCCGATCCGGAATCCGTAGGGATGTACTTTCTGGCCCATCGTTTCGCTCCGTGGCTCCTTACGACTTCTTCGACTTCTTGTCGGCCTTCGGCGCGGCCTTGTCGGCCCGGCCGGGGCCCTTGGCGCGGGCGCCCGCGGCGGCGACGGCCTGGGCCCCGCGGCCCGGCTTCTTCTTCACGAGCACCTTCGGCGCCTCCGGAGCGAGGCCGGCGGCCTTCCGGACGGACGGCTCGTCGGACAGCACGACCGTGACGTGGCAGAACGGGCGCGGAATGAGCCACATCCGCCCCTGGGGACCGCTCATGAAGCGCGGCCGCGAGAACCGCTTCTTGTAGTTCGAGACGGCGCGGATCATCGCGTTCCGCTGGAGCGGCTTGCGGCCCGCCTCGTCGACCGTGATCTTCTTCACGACGAGGGCGTCCGCATCGGCGCCCGACTCGTTCTGCTGGGCGTTCGCGACGGCCGACTCGACCAGCTTCAGGAGGGCCGGCGAGCAGCGCCGCCGGGTCGTCCGGAGGGTGTCGATGGCCTTTCCGACCGGCTTCATCCGGATCAGGTCCGCGACGAGGCGCACCTTCTGCGCCGAGCCGCGGTAGTGGCGGAGGCGGGCGACGGCTTCCATTCGTCCGTCCTCCCTCACGCCTTCGCCGCCGGCGCGGCGGCCGGAGCCGGAGCGCCCGGCGCGGCCGGCGCGCCCGGAACGGCGCCCTTCTCGACCTTCTTGCCGGAGTGGCCCTTGAAGGTCCGCGTGGGCGCGAACTCGCCGAGCTTGTGCCCGACCATGTTCTCCGAGACGTAGACGGGCGTGAACTTCTTGCCGTTGTGGATGGCGAGCGTGTGCCCGACCATCTCCGGCACGATCGTCGACCGGCGGGACCACGTCTTGACGACGCGCTTCTCCCCCGTCGTGTTCAGCGCCGTGATCTTCTCGAGGAGATGGCCGTCGATGAACGGCCCCTTCTTGGTGGAACGAGACATCGGTTTGCTCTCCTCGCCTTACGACTTCCGCCGCTTGACGATCAGCGCGTCGGTGCGCTTGTTGTTGCGGGTCTTCATCCCCTTCGTCTTCCAGCCCCACGGCGAGCAGGGGTGCCGGCCGCCCGACGTCTTCCCCTCGCCGCCGCCCATCGGGTGGTCGACCGGGTTCATCGCGACGCCGCGGTTGTGCGACCGCCAGCCGAGCCAGCGGTTGCGCCCGGCCTTGCCGATCGAGACGTTCTCGTGCTCGAGGTTCCCGACCTGCCCGATCGTGGCGTAGCAGTCGACGCGGACCTTGCGGAGCTCGCCCGAGGGGACGCGGAGGAGCGCAAAGCCGCCCTCCTTCGCCATGAGCTGCGCCCCGGCGCCGGCGGCGCGGGCCATCTTCGCGCCGGCGCCCGGCTTGAACTCGACGTTGTGGACGATCGTGCCGACCGGGATGCCCTTCAGCGGCAGCGCGTTGCCGACGACGATGTCGACCGCGGGGCCGGCGACGATGGTCTGTCCGACGGTCAGGCCGTTCGGGGCGAGGATGTAGCGCTTCTCGCCGTCGGCGTAGGCGAGCAGCGCGATGCGGGCGGACCGGTTCGGGTCGTATTCGATCGCCGCGACCTTCGCCGGGATGCCGCGCTTGTCGCGCAGGAAGTCGATGTCGCGGTAGCGCCGCTTGTGGCCGCCGCCGCGCCACCAGGAGGTCAGCTGGCCCTTGTTGTTCCGGCCGCCGGTCTTCACCTTGCCGCGGGAGAGCGCCTTCTCCGGAGCCGTCTTGGTGATCTCGGAGAAGTCGGCCGTGGTCCGCTGGCGGAGGCCCGGCGTGCTCGGCTTGTACGACTTGACGGGCATGGCGTCCTACACTCCCTCGAAGATCGCCGGGGGCTTCTGCCCGGCCGCGAGCTTGACGTACGCCTTCTTGCGGTCCTGGGCCCGGCCGATCGAGCGGCCGACCTTCTTGATCTTCCCCGACACCTTCACGACGCGGACCGAGTCGACCTTCACGTTGAAGAGCGTCTCGACCGCGTGGCGGATCTGGATCTTGTTCGCGTCCCGGGCGACGTCGAACGTGATGACGTTCTGGGAGACCGTGAGCGCCGTCGACTTCTCCGTCAGCACGGGGCGCACGATGACCGACTGCGGGGTCCTCACGACAGCACCTCCGTGACGGTCCGGAGGGCGTCCTCCGACAGGACGATCGTCCCCGCGTGGAGGGCGTCGTAGACGTTGAGCCCCTTCGCGTCGCGGGCGACGACGCCCGGCTGGTTCCGGGCCGCCTTCGAGAGGTTCTCGTTGGCGCCGCCGTCCACGAGGAGCGCCTTGCCCGCCACGCCGAGGCCCGCGAGGGCGCCGGCGAGGGACTTCGTCTTGTGGGAGGCCAGCTCGAGGCTGTCGAGGAGCACGATCTTCTTCTCGCGCGCCTTCTCGGAGAGGACGCAGCGGAGCGCGGCCTTCTTGGCGCGGACGTTCATCTTCACGGCGTAGGAGCGCGGCACGGGGCCGTGCACGGTGCCGCCGTGCCGGTGGATCGGCGGCCGGCCGCCGCCCTGGCGCGCGCGCCCCGTGTGCTTCTGCTTGAACGGCTTCTTGCCCGAGCCGGAGACCTCCGACCGGGTCTTCGTCTTGTGGGTCCCGCGGTGCTCGCGCGCCCGGATCTCCTTGACCGCCTCCCAGACGAGGTGGCGGCGGAACGGAACGCCGAAGATCTCCGCGGGAAGGGTCGCCTCGCCCACCGTCTCGGCCTTCAGGTTCCGGACGGGGACGGTCAGGGGCGCGTCGGACGTCTTCTTCGCCATCTCGCGCCTCCTCTAGGCCGCCGCGCCCGGCGCCCGCCGGACCGGCCGCTTGACGATCTTCACGACGGCGTTGCGCGCGCCGGGGACGGCGCCGCGCAGGTAGATCAGGTGGTTCTCGGCGTCCCCGCGCACCACGACGAGGTTCTTCAGCGTCGTCTGCTTGCCGCCCATCCGGCCCGACGACCGCGTGCCGGGGTAGACGCGGGACGGGTAGGCCGACGGGCCGATGGAGCCCGGCGCCCGGTGGAACATCGAGCCGTGGGTCGCCACGCCGCCCGCGAAGTGGTGGCGCTTGACGACGCCCTGGAATCCCTTCCCCTTCGACAGGCCCACGACGTCCACCGACTCCCTCTCGGAGAAGATGTCGCAGAGGACCTTGTCGCCGGGGCCGACGGCGTCACCGGCGTCGCAGCGAACCTCGCCGAGCGTCCCCGCGGGCGGGACGCTCGCCTTGTCGAAGTGGCCGCGGAGCGCCTTGGTGAGCCGCCGGGGAGAGACGCGCTTGCCGACGAGCCCCAGCTGGACCGCGTCGTAGCCGTCGTTCTCCTTCGTCTTGCGCTGGACGACGAGGCAGGGCCCGGCCTCGACGACCGTCACGGGCACGGAAGTCCCGTCGGCCTCGAAGACCTGGGTCATGCCGATCTTGCGTCCCAGAATGCCGTTGATCATGTTCGGTTCCTCGCGCCGGCGACGGCGTTACTTGCCCATCGTCCGGATTTCGACCTCGACGCCCGCCGGGAGCTCCAGCTTGGTGAGGGCGTCGACGGTCTGCGGCGTCCACTCGAAGATGTCGAGCAGCCGCTTGTGCGTCCGCATCTCGAACTGCTCGCGCGACTTCTTGTCGACGTGCGGCGAGCGGTTGACCGTCCAGCGCGAGACGGCCGTCGGCAGCGGGATCGGCCCCGCCACCTTCGCGCCCGAACGCCGCGCCGTGTCGACGATCTCGGTCGTCGACTGGTCGAGGATCCGGTAGTCGTACCCCTTGAGTCGGATGCGGATCTTGTCGTTGGCCATGGGATCCTTCTTCGCTTACGCGATGATCTCCGTGACGGTGCCGGCGCCGACGGTCCGGCCGCCCTCGCGGATGGCGAACTTCATCCCCTTCTCGATGGCGATCGGCGTGATCAGCTCGATCTCGAGCTCCACGTCGTCCCCGGGCATGACCATCTCGACGCCCGCCGGGAGCTTCGTCGAGCCCGTGACGTCCGTCGTGCGGATGAAGAACTGCGGGCGGTAGTTGTTGAAGAACGGCGTGTGCCGGCCGCCCTCGTCCTTG
>DAOMFB010000247.1:0-4920 GCA_035429585.1 Thermoanaerobaculia bacterium | reverse complement strand
GGCAGCAGCTCGGCCGGCGCCACGCCGCCCGCGGCCACCACGGGCGGGCGGGGCGGGGCCGCCTGGACGGAGATCGTCACGCTGGCGACGCCGGGGAGCTTCCGGAGGGCCGCCTCGCATTCGCTCCGGATCTGCTCGGCCACCGCGGGGGCGTCGGCCGTCAGGACGAGGCGGAACGAGACGTTCCCCCCCCCGACCGCGAGGTCCTTCACGAACCCGAACGACACGATGTCGCGCGAGAAGCCGGGGTACTTGATCGCCTTGAGCGCCTCGAGGGCGGTCTCTTCGTTCAGGGTGGAGTGGGCCACGCACGTCCTCCGAAGGCGGGGAGTTTACAGGCGCAGCCGGAGGATCTCCGCGCGCACCCGTTCCATGAGCGCCTTCTGGTCGCCGACGCCGAGCCCGGCCGTCGGGACCGGCTCGCCGAACCGGATGGCGACGGGGACGCGGCGGATCCAGAGCGAGTCGGCGCCGACGACGTCCCGCGCCCCCGAAACGGCGACCGGGACGATCGGCAGGCCCGTCCGGAGAGCGAGGAGGAAGCCCGACCTCTTGAAGGGCTGCAGGGCGCCGGAGCGCGACCGCGTCCCCTCCGGGAAGACCAGGATCGAGTTCCCGGCCCTGACGCGCTTCTCGAGCGCGAGGAAGACGTCGGCGGCCTTGTCCGTCCGGCGGCGGTCGACCGGCACGAAGCCCGCCGCCGCCATCGCCCAGCCGAGGAACGGGACGAAGAAGAGCGATCGCTTCGCGAGGAACCGGACGTCCTGCCGGATCCCGACGAAGAGGAGGGGGATGTCGACGAGCGACTCGTGGTTGGACATGAAGACGGCCTGGGGAACCGCCGCGGCCGCGCGGGACACCTCCACCCGGGCCGGGATGCCGCAGAGGACGAGGAGCGCCCGGGACCAGGCCCGCGCCCAGTAGAGGAAGAGGCGGCCGCGCGGCGGCACCCACGAGGTCAGGACGGAGAGCGTCCCGAAGACGACGGTCGTCGTGACGATGACGGCCCAGCCCCAGATCGTCGCGAGGAAGTCCCTGTCGTCCCGGCGGGCCACGACGGGCGAGTTTACCGGGGGCCCGGTTCCCGCCCCGTAGAATCCGGGCGTGGAGACGTCCTCGTCCACGACCTCGATCCTCATCGCGAGGGAGCCCTTCTGGAAGGCCCCGCGGCTCCGCCGGTGGCTCGCGCGCGTGACGCAGCACCTCGGGGGGGTCGGCCTGATGACGATCCAGCTCGCCCGCGAGATGCGCCGGCGGTGGGAGACGGGCGAGATCCTCCGGCAGATGGACGCCCTCGGGGTCCAGTCGATCGCGATCACGAACCTGACGGCCCTCTTCACCGGGATGGTCCTGGCCCTCCAGACGGCCTACGCGCTGGCCCAGTTCGGCGGCAAGCTCTTCGTGGGGCGCGTCGTCGTCCTCTCGGTCACCCGCGAGCTGGGGCCCGTCCTGACGGCCCTCATGGTGGCGGCGCGCTGCGGCGCCGGGATCACGGCCGAGCTGGGGAGCATGGCGGTGACGGAGCAGGTGGACGCGCTGCGCGCCCTCGGCGCCTCCCCGATCCGGAAGCTCGTCCTCCCCCGCGTCGTCGCGGTGACCGTGATGCTGCCGCTCCTGACGATGCTGACCGACTTCCTCGGGATGATCGGCGGGCTCTTCATCGCCGTCGTCGAGGTCAAGATCGGGGCGAGCTTCTACCTCTCGACCTGCATGCAGGCGCTCCGCTACAACGACATCCTGCACGGCCTCCTGAAGACGCCCTTCTTCGGCTTCGAGATCGCGATGATCGGCTGCTACAACGGCCTCGGCACCACGGGGGGCGCCGACGGCGTCGGCCGGTCCACGACGATCGCCGTCGTCATCTCCTCGATCACGGTCCTCGCCACCGACTTCTTCCTGACGAAGATCTTCCTTTCCCTCCCGTGGGGGCTGAATTGACCATCTCCGAGACCCTCGTCATGCGGGTCCTCCGCGAGGAGCTGGAGCGCGACGGCTCGCTGCCGGTCGTCGAGTTCAAGGGCGTCTCGAAGTCCTTCGGCTCGAAGAAGGTCCTCGACCGGGTCGACCTCGTGGTCCGCCGCGGGGAGGTCCTCGTCATCCTCGGCGGCTCGGGAACCGGGAAGTCGGTCTCCCTCCGGCAGATGAACGGACTCGACCACCCGGACGAGGGCCAGGTCTTCGTGGACGGCGTCGACATCTCGCACTTCACCGAGGAGCAGCTCGGCCCCGTGCGCCGCAAGGTCGGCATGCTCTTCCAGGGGGGCGCCCTCTTCGACTCCATGACCGTCTTCGAGAACGTGGCCTTCGCCCTCCGGGAGCACAAGCCCGAGATGCCGGAGGAGAAGGTTGCCGAGCGGGTCTTCGAGGTCCTCGGCTTCGTGAACCTCGGGCGCGACGTCGCCCAGCTCCTGCCGTCGTCCCTCTCCGGCGGGATGAAGAAGCGGGTCTCGCTGGCGCGGACCGTCTCCCTGAAGCCCGACGTCCTCCTCTACGACGAGCCGACGACCGGCCTCGATCCCGTGACGGGCATGACGATCAACCGGCTCATCACCGACCTCAACGTCCGCCTCAAGACGACCTCCATCGTCGTCACCCACGACATCACCTCGGCGCTCTTCGTCGCCGACCGGATCGCCTTCCTGAAGAACGGGCGCTTCGCCTTCATCGGCACGCCCGACGAGGCGAGGACCTCGGACGTCGCCGACCTCCGGGCCTTCCTCGCCGCCGAGGAGACCGCGCATGAGGGCTGACGCCCGCACCCGATCCCGCGTCGGGATCATCGTCTTCGCCGCACTGATCCTCTTCGCCGGCGCCATCCTCACGGTCGGCGGCAAGCGCGGCTTCTTCATCGCCCGCTCGACCTACTTCGCGCGCTTCCCGAACTCGCAGGGGGTCACGGCCGGGAACCAGGTGCGGCTGACCGGCGTCGTCGTCGGCGCCGTCCACGACATCGAGGTGCCGAAGAAGCCCGGGCAGGACCTGACCATCTACTTCGACATCGAGCGCCGCTACCAGCACCTCATCAAGGCCGACAGCAAGGTCGAGATCCGGACGATCGGCCTCCTCGGCGACAAGTACCTCGAGCTGACCCCCGGCTCCCCCGACCAGCCCGACCTTCCCCCGGACTCGGAGATCCGGTCCATCCGGAGCGCCGAGCTGGACAAGATCCTGGCCTCGGGCGGCGACCTCGTCGAGAACGTCCTCGCCATCTCGAAGTCGCTCCGGAACATCCTCGGGCGGACCGAGCAGGGGGAGGGGTTCCTCGGCGAGATGACCTCGGAGAGCGCGCAGGGAAAGGCGCTCGGGAAGTCGCTCCGCGAGACGATCGACTCGGCCAACCTCGTCCTCAAGGAGATCCGCGACGGGAAGGGGCTGGTCGGCCGGCTCCTCCGGGACGAAGGGCTCGCGAACGAGGTCGACCGCGAGATCCGCTCGACCGTCGCCTCGGTGAACCGGATCGCACAGGCCGTCGAGAAGGGGACGACGAGCGGCGAGGGGATCGTTCCCGCCCTCCTCTCCGACCCCGAGGGGAAGAAGAAGTTCTTCGCCATGATCGACTCGGTCAAGGCGACGGCGGACGCGCTCGCCGCCTTCTCGAAGGACCTCTCCTCGGGGCAGGGGACGCTCCCCCGCCTCGTCCGCGACGAGGCGTTCTCGAAGGAGTTCCTCGGGGACCTGCAGAAGCTCTCGCGCCATCTCGCGAACGTCGCGGCGAAGCTGGACTCGACGGACGGCACCGCCGGGAAGCTGATCGCCGACCCGGCCGTCTACGACGCCATCAACGACGTCCTCGTGGGCGTGAACGAGTCGAAGTTCCTGAGGTGGCTCGTCCGGGACCGGCAGAAGGCCGGGATCGAGAAGCGCTACAACGAGACGAAGGCCGCGGAGGAGGCGAAGCCTCCGCTGCCGCCCCCGACGCCGCCGCCCGCCGGGCCGGCGGCCGCCCCGACCCCCGCCGGCTGAGGCGATGGTCGTCCTTCTGGCCGGAGGCGCCGGCCTCCTCGGCGCCGCTCTCGGCAAGGCGCTGCTGGCGGAGGGGGAGGAGGTCGTCGTCGCCGACGGCTTCGACGACGGCGGCGACGGCCGCGCCGTCAAGGAGTGGCGCGCGGAGGCGCTCGCGCGGCATCCGCTCGCCGCCGTCGAGCGGGTCGACCTGACGGACGCCGCCGCGCTCGCCGACCTCTTCGCCCGGCGCCGCCCCGCGGCCGTGGTCAACGCCGCCCTCTTCGATCCGTCCGGGAGCGGGGCCGGGCCCCTGATGTTCGCCGCGCGGACGGCCGGAACCGGCCTCTTCCTCCACCTCTCGGACGGGGCGCTCTACGCCCCCGGGCCGACCCCCGAGCGCCCGGCGGGCGAGGAGGAGCCCCTCGACGCCGGCGGGGACCCGGTTCTCGCGGCGAAGGCGGAGGAGGAGCGCCTCCTCGCCGAGCTGGGCCTTCCCTTCGTCTGCCTCCGCGTCTTCCGGGTCGTCGGGCCGATGTTCCCGCCGCGCCGGTTCCCCTCCGCGGCGCTCGAGGCCATTCTCGCCGGGGAGACGGTCTTCTACGAGGAGTCGGGGTGGTGCGACATGGTCCACCTCGACGACGTCGTCGGCGGCGCGCTCCTCGCCCTGAAGCGCCGCCCGCTCGGCCGGACCCTCAACCTCGGGGGCGGCCTCCTCGCTCTCGAGCTCCCAGCCCGCGAAGGGCTGCAGCAGGTTGGGCGCCAGCACGAGGACGTTCATGCTGAACAGGAAGGGGGCGTGGTAGGTGAAGTAGCGACCAAAGGAGGGCGGCGCCTCGTCGTGCATGTAGCGCACGGCGTAGGGCAGCTTCGCGGGCGAGCTGCGCCCGTAGCCGGCCCGCGAGTAGACGACGACGTCCCGGTTCACGGCGTGGGCGACGCGGTGCGGAAAGTCCTTCCACATCGCGACCGAGCCCA
>DAOMFB010000246.1:0-4926 GCA_035429585.1 Thermoanaerobaculia bacterium | reverse complement strand
AATACGACCCGCCAGGCCCCAGCCACCGCGCTTACCGCTGGACCGCTAGCCGTCCGAGCCGCGGTCGCCGAGGTGAAAAGCGGTCGTCGACCAGCGGAAGCGGTCCTGGGCCACGGCCGTCAGGAGGTGCTGGCCGGTGTGCTGCTGCATGTGGTCGAAGCGGCGGTCCCAGTCGAGCCGGAGGGTGGCCGGTCCGGGGGCGACCGGTCGCTCGAGGAGGTGCCGGATCTCCCCGCCCCGCCGCTGGACGTCGAGGACGGGCGCGCCGTTCAGGAAGCCCCGGTCCGCGGGCTGGCCGCCCCCTTCGGGGTAGAGGATCGTGTCGGAGAGGACGGCGAAGGGGCGGCCGTCCGCCTCGCCGACCGAGAGGATCTCCGTCCCGCACTCCGTCCGGTAGGGCTCGCGTTCGAAGAGGGGAACCCGGCTCACGTCCGGATCCTACGGGCTCGCCGGGTGGGAGGGTCCGGCTCCGGAGGGGAGCGCGTCGACCATGGCCATGTAGTCGTCGTCGAGCCCCGCGATCTTGAACGCGAAGCCGGTGGCGACCGCCGTTCCGCCGGCGGCGGAGGAGCGCCCCATCCGGACGACGTGGCCGGAGAGCTCGATCACCTTTCCGCGCGGTCCGTGGAGCCGGCAGACGATCGGGGCCCCCGACTTGGGGATGTGGTCGGAGACGACGAAGAAGCCGTTCAGCGAGACGTCGCGGGTGAAGGACATCCGGCGGTTCCCGGCGGCGTCCGGGAACTCCACCAGGAAACGGCCCTTCTTGCGCGGGTACCGGTACGGGTACATCCCCTCCCATGATAGAGAAGGCGTCGGAGATTCCCGCCGGACGTCGACGGTTCAGTGACTGACGTCACCGGCCCCGGTCTCCCGCGTGCCGAGGAGGAGCTGGCCGTTCTGGAGCGCGGCCCCGCGCAGCACGAGGGCCAGCGCCTCCTCCAGCGTGTCGACCGGGTGGACGGTGAGCCCCGCCCGGACGTCCGCCGGGAGATCCTCGAGGTCCGCTTCGTTCGCCCGCGGCAGGACGACGGTCGTGATGCCGGCGCGGATCGCGCCGAGGACCTTCTCCTTCAGCCCGCCGATCGGAAGGACGCGTCCGGAGATCGTGATCTCGCCGGTCATCGCGAGGTCGTGCCGGGCCGGCCGCTTCGAGAGCGCGGAGACGATCGCGGCCGCCATGGCGATCCCGGCGGACGGGCCGTCCTTCGGGATCGCGCCGGCGGGAACGTGGACGTGCAGGTCGCGGCCTCCGGCGTCCTCCACGATGCCGAGGGCCGCGGCGTGGGACCGGGCGTAGCTCCACGCCGCCCGCGCGGACTCCTTCATGACGTCGCCGAGCTGGCCGGTCAGGATCACCTCGCCCTTGCCGTTCATCAGGGTCGCCTCGACGAACATGATGTCGCCGCCGGCCGGCGTGTAGTACATCCCGGTGGCGATCCCGACCCGGTCCTCGGTGTCGGCCTTCTCGGGGTGGACCTTCGGACGGCCCAGGATCGACGACACGTCCGGCGCGGCGATCTCCATCCGCGCCACCTCCCCCGCGGCGATCCGCCGGGCGACCTTGCGGGCCATCCGGCCGATCTCCCGCTCGAGCTGCCGGACGCCCGCTTCGCGGGTGAAGCCCGACACGACGGCGGCGAGGGCGTCGTCCCCGATCGAGAGCTGCCCGGCCTCGAGGCCGTTCTCGGCCAGCTGCCGCGGGACGAGGTACTGCCGGGCGATGGCCAGCTTCTCCGCCTCCGTGTAGCCCGAGAACTCCACGGTCTCCAGCCGGTCGAGAAGGGGGGACGGGATGCTCTGCAGGAAGTTCGCCGTGGCGACGAACAGGACCTCGGAGAGGTCGAACGGAACGCCGAGATAGTGGTCGGTGAAGCTGTCGTTCTGCGCCGGATCCAGGACCTCGAGGAGCGCGGCGGCCGGATCCCCCTGGAAGGAGACGCCGAGCTTGTCGATCTCGTCGAGGAGGAAGACGGGGTTCTTCGTCCCGGCCTGGCGCATCCCCTGGAGGATCCGTCCCGGAAGCGCGCCGACGTACGTCCGCCGGTGTCCCCGGATGTCGGCCTCGTCGCGGGCTCCGCCGAGCGAGATCCGGACGTACTTCCGCCCCATGGCGCGGGCGATGGACCGGGCGATCGACGTCTTCCCGACGCCGGGAGGGCCGGCGAAGAGGAGGATCTTCCCCTTGCCCGGGGCCTTCTCGTCCCGGGCGGCGGCCTTCTGCAGCTGCCGGACCGCCAGGAACTCGAGGACGCGGTCCTTGACGTCCTTCAGGGCGTAGTGGTCCTCGTCGAGGATCCGGGCGGCCTCGTTCACGTCGAGGTGGTCCTCGCTCCGCTCTCCCCAGGGAAGGTCGGCGACCGTCTCGAGGAAGGTCCGGGCGACCTGGGACTCCATCGACTCGCGGCCGAGGCGCGCCAGGCGGTTCCACTCGCGCTCCACCTCGCGCCGCGCCTCCTCCGGGAGAGGGAGCTTGTCGAGGCGGGTCCGGAGGTCCTTCAGGTCCTCGGCGTCCTTGGCGTCGCCCTCGCCGAGCTCCTTCTGGATCGCCTTCATCTGCTCCCGGAGGAGCATCTCGCGCTGCCGGTCCCCGATCTCCGCCTGGACCTTCGACTTGAGGTCCTCCTGGAGCGAGAGAACCGCGATCTGCTTCTGGACGCTCACGAGGACGCGGCGGAGGCGCTCCTCGACGGAGAGCGTCTCCAGGAGGTGCTGGCGGTCGGCGGCCGGGATGTCGAGGTAGCCCGCCACGAGGTCGGCGAGGCGGCCGGGCTCGCCCACCTCCTCGAGGATCTGGTCGACGGCGTCGTCGGGCAGGCCGAGCTTCCGGCCCAGCTCCGCCGAGCGCTCGCGCACCTCGCGGTGGAGAGCGACGAAGACGGGGGCGTCCGGGTCGAGAGGCTCCATCTCGGCCGCCTCGACCACGACCGCCTCCAGCATCGCGCCGCGCTCGACGATGCGGACGGCGATGCCGCGCTTCTTTCCCTGGAGGAGGAGGCGCGCGCCGCCGAGGCCCCGCTGCAGCTGCGCGATGCTCGCGATGGTGCCGATCGTGTAGAGCCCCTCCGGGGCCACCTTCTCCACGTCCTGACGCTGGGCCACCGCGAAGATGAGGCGCTCCGGGTGCTTCATCGCCTCGTCGATGGCCCGGAGCGTCCCGCCCCGCCCGGCGGAGATCGGGAAGCTGACGCCGGGGAAGAGGACGGCGTTGCGGAAGGGGAGGACGGGAAGGGTCAGCGGTTCTTTCATCTGTCGTCTGCTACGCCGGGAGACGATATTAGGTTTTCAGGATCAATTCAAGATCTTAGTGATAGACGCTCAGATATCCGGCAAGCCATTCCACGAGGCGTTGGAATGAAAAAGGGCGGTGCGCCACGGGGGCGCACCGCCCGGAAGTTCCGGGAAATGGGGTGCCGGGGTCAGTCGGACCCGAGATCGTCGGCCTTGATGGCCTGGGAGGCGACGTCCTCGAGCATCTTCGTCGTGACCGACTTCGGGCGCTCGATCGCGTAGCCGAGGGCGCGGTCCCACGTGATGTTCGCGAGGACGCCGATGGCGCGGCCGACGCCGAAGAGGACGGTGTAGAAGTCCCACTCGGTCAGCCCGTAGTACCACTGGATCACGCCCGACTGCGCGTCCACGTTCGGCCACGGGTTCTTCGTCTTGCCGTGCTTCGTCAGGACGTCCGGTGCGACCTTGAAGATCGTGTCGATCAGCTTGAAGAGCGGGTAGTCCGGGAGGTTCTTGGCGCAGAACTCGCGCTGCGCGACGTAGCGCGGGTCGGTCTTCCGGAGGACGGCGTGGCCGTAGCCGGGGACGACCTGCCCGGCGTTCAGGGTGTCCCAGAGGGCCTTCTCGACGAGCTCCGCCGTCGGCTCGACGCCGCCGAGCTTCTTCTGGAAATTCATCATCCAGCGGAGTACTTCCTGGTTGGCCAGCCCGTGGAGCGGGCCCGCGAGGCCGTTGATCCCGGCGGCGAGCGCGTAGTAGGCGTCGGAGAGGGCCGAGGCGACGAGGTGCGTGGTGTGCGCGGAGACGTTCCCCGACTCGTGGTCGGAATGGAGGATGAAGTACATCCGGGCCACGTCGTCGTACGGCTTGCCGAAGCCCATCATCTGGGCGAAGTCGCCGCCGAGGTCGAGGGCGGGGTTCGAGGGGATGTGGGTGTCACCCTTGAACTTCATCCGGTAGATGTAGGCCGCGACGCCGGGGAGCCGGGCGAGGAGGTTGGTGGAATCCTCGTACATCGGGTCCCAGTACTCGTCCTTCTTCATCCCCTCGGCGTAGCGCTTCGCGAAGATCGACTCGCGCTGCATCGCGGTGATGGCGGCCGAGAACATCGTCATCGGATGCGTGTCGCGGGGCATCGCGCGGAGCATGTCGAAGACGTACTTCGGGACCGCCCGGCGCTTCTTGAAGTCCTCCACGACCTCGAGCGTCTGCTCCATCGTGGGGACCTCGCCCGTCAGGAGGAAGTACCAGTGCGCTTCCACGAACGGGTAGTCGCAGCCCGGGACCTTGGGGAGGGCGGCGAGGGTCTCGGGAATCGTCTTGCCGCGGAACCGGATCCCCTCGAACGGGTCGAGGTAGGAGATGTCCGTGACGAGGCAGCGGACGCCGCGGGCGCCGCCGATGGCCTGCGCCATCGTCACCTCGCCGATCTTCACGTTGGCGTGCTCCTTCAGGAGCTTCTGGGTCCGGGGCCGGTGCTCCGCGATCTTCTGCGCCAGGACACTCTTCAGCTGGATCCCGGACTTCTTTTCGACGGCGATGGCCATTCACGTCCTCCTTCTGGCACGGATACCGGCCGCCGGAGGCGGCCGGGCGTTTTCACAGGGAGGCAGCATGTTCGCCCCCGGATCACCCGGTAAATGATGAGGATGCGCTAAGCGGTCAGCGACGGCCGGCGGCGGCCCGCCGCTCCCG
>DAOMFB010000245.1:0-4954 GCA_035429585.1 Thermoanaerobaculia bacterium | reverse complement strand
GGGGAGGCACTCGGCACGGAACGGTGAGGGAAGGAGGGCGGGGAGGAGGGGCACGTTCGATACCACCACCGCGTGGGGCGGCCCGGTCAACGAAGAGAGCGGCGCCCGCCGGGAGGCGGGCGCGGGGACCGGGACGGGAAACGGGAGAAGGAGGAGGAGGCTAGAGGGCGGCGCTCCGCGTCGAAACGCCCGACGGGTCGGCGGACTCTTCGTCCATCAGGCCGTCCATCGGGAGAGAGGGGACTTCGGCCGAGAAGGCGAGCTCCCGGATCCCTTCGCGGGCGGCGGCCGAGTAGGAGTTCGACTCGTCGTAGCCGGCCGCGGCGATCACCTTCTCGTAGGTCAGCAGGGCCTTGGTGGCTTCGCC
This sequence comes from Thermoanaerobaculia bacterium, assembly GCA_035429585.1. Classification (GTDB taxonomy): domain Bacteria; phylum Acidobacteriota; class Thermoanaerobaculia; order UBA5066; family UBA5066; genus DAOMFB01. Next base: position 4,587 of record DAOMFB010000245.1, on the reverse strand, counting down.
CAGCTTGTAGTGGTAGGTCCAGGCCACCGCCATGCGGGCCTGGAGATCGTAGGGATTGAGCCGGAGGATCTTCGCGAGGAAGACCAGGGCGTCGCTCCAGCGCTCCTCCTGGAGCGCGAGGTCGGCGCGGTGCCGATAGAGAGCGATCTCCTCCTCGAGGGTGAACTCCTCGCGGCCTTGGCCGTTGAAGGTCGCCCGGAACGAGCGGAAGAGCTTCTCGAACATTCTCTCTCCGTAGCTGCGGAACGATTTCGGTCCGGGTTTCTGGGCTGTGGATAAGGTAAGGCGTCCGGTTGTGAAAATCAAGAGGAGATCCGAAGAAAAACAGGAAGAATGGCCTTTCCCCCTAACTTCATTCGTTCAGCCATCGGACTCTTTCGGCACCCACCTGAAGCGATCTGGGAGGCGACGCACGGTGCCTAAGATTATTAGGCCTCGCGTCGCAGAGATGTAAAGTGTTTGTCTCGAACTACTTGCGCCGGTGGGCTGCAAAGTCCGCGGCCAACAGCAGGCCGTCGCGGGAAGGGGAGTCGGGGAACCGCTCGGCGATGCCGCGGGCCCGGTCCGCGTAGTCGTCGACCATCCGGCGGGCGCGCTCGACCGCGCCGAGCCGCTCGACGATGGCGAGGATGTCGCCGCGCCCCACGCTGTCGAAGCGGCGCTCGGCGACGACGGTCTCGATCTGCTTCCGCTCGGCGCGGGAGGCGTCGGCGAGGCTCAGGATCACCGGCAGCGTCAGCTTCCCCTCGCGCAGGTCGGACAGGACCGGCTTGCCGAGCTCCTCCTCGGTGGCCGTGTAGTCGAGAAGGTCGTCCTGGAGCTGGAAGGCGATGCCGAGCGAGAGGCCGTACTCCCAGAGTCGCTCGCCCCACGCCGCCGCGCTCTCGCCGAGGTAGCCGTCCACGAGAAAGGCCGGGATCCGGCACGAGGCCGCGAAGAGGAGCGCCGTCTTCCGCCGGACGATGTCGAGGTACCCGTCGAGCGTCAGGTCCAGCAGGCCCCGCCGCTCCGAGGCGATGATCTCGCCCTCGGTCATCTCGAGCGTGACCTTCGACAGGAGGCGGAGGACGTCGAGGTCTCCCTCCTCGAGCGCGATCTCCATCGACTTCATGTAGAGGTAGTCGCCGAAGAGGACCGTCAGCTCGTTGCCCCACCGCCGGTTGACGCTGATCCGCCCGCGCCGCGTCTCGGCGTCGTCGATGATGTCGTCGTGCACCAGCGTGGCGGTGTGGAGGAACTCCACGACGGCCGCGTAGCGGACGTCCCGGTTCCCCTCGTACCCGAGGAGGCGGGCGGCGAGGAGGAGGAGCGCCGGGCGGATCCGCTTGCCGCCTCCCTCGACGAGGTAGTCGCCGATGAGCGAGATCGTCGGGATGGGAGACTGCGTCCGCCGCTCGAGCTCGGCCTCGACCTGCTCCAGCTTCGAGCGGATCGGCTCGAGGGCCCGGAGCAGGCGCCGGCCGTTCTCGCGCTCCTCGGCCGGGAGCGTCGCGGTGAGGAGGCGTTCCCTGAGCGTGCTCTGCTTCATCGGCCCGGCGGCGATCTTATCGCGGCCGGCGGCGGCCCCCGCATCCCCGGCGGGGCGGCGGGACGCGGGCGCCGGCCGCGGCCCTCAGCCGCGGAAGTTCGTGAACTGGAGGGGGATGCCGAAGTCGGCTTCCCTGAGGAGCGCGATGACCTGCTGCAGGTCGTCCTTCTTCTTCCCGGTCACGCGGACCTGCTCGGCCTGGATGGCCGCCTGGACCTTGAGCTTCGAGTCCTTGATCGCCTTGACGATCTCCTTCGCCTTCTCCGTCGCGATCCCTTGCCGGATCGTCACGAGCTGCCGGACCGTCCCTTTCGCCGCCGGCTCCGGCTTCCCGTAGTCGAGCGCCTTCAGGGGCACGCCGCGCTTGACGAGCTTCCCCTGGAGGAGGTCGTTGACCGCCTTCAGGCCGAAGTCGTCGTTGGCGGTGAGGGTCAGCTCGGTGCCGGCGAGGGTGAGGCCGGCGGCGGTTCCCTTCAGGTCGAACCGCTGGGCGATCTCCTTCTGGGCCTGCGCGACGGCGTTCGAGACCTCGGGAAGGTTGACCTGGGAGACGACGTCGAAGCTGGGATCGCTCATGGCGGTGATCCGGTTCCTTTCATTCGGAGACGACCTTCGTCCCGGCGGGGGGCCGGAGGGCGAAGTCGGACGGAGGCCGGCGCGGGCCGGCCGCCGTCTGCGTGAAGCTGAAGGTGGTCCGATTGCCGGCCCCGTCCGTCACGACGAGGCGCCGGACCTCTCCCGACGGCGCGACGGAGAGGACGATCCGGGCCGTGTCGCCGCCGGTCTTCGGGGTCAGGGAGACGTCCGTGAGACCGCCCTCGCCGCCGGCGGCGGCCGCTTCGTAACGGGAGAGGACCGTCCCGGACGACTCGAAGAAGAGCAGGGGGAGGCGCTCGCGGTCGGACGCCGGGAGCGTCTTGACGATCATCTGCCGGTCGGCGGCGACGTACTGGCGGGCGGCCTTCCCGTCGAACGTGAAGAGCTTCCCCTCCGGGCCGTCGTAGTCGAAGCGGACCTGGTCGGGGGCCTGCAGCGTCACCCGGCCCGTCTCGGGCGCGGCGGGCGGGAAGCCCGCGGGCGCGTAGGTCTGGACGAAGGCGGCGGTGAACGACGGGCTCGCGGTGTACGCCCTCTCGACCCGGGCGAGCACGGCCTTCGCGTCGGGGGTCTCCGCGCCGGCCGGCCGTGCGGCGAGGCCGGCGGCCAGCGCCAGGGCGCCGGCGGCGCAGGAACCGAGGAGAAAGGCCTTCACCGCTCTCGGGTCTCCCCGGGGCTCAGTGCCGGAAGTGCCGCGTGCCGGTGAAGAGCATCGCGACGCCGGCGGCGTCGGCGGCGGCGATGACCTCGGCGTCCCGGACCGACCCTCCCGGCTGCACGATCGCGGTCACGCCCGCGCCGGCGAGGACCTCGAGGCCGTCGGGGAAGGGGAAGAAGGCGTCGGAGGCTGCGACGGCGCCGCGCGCGCGCGCGCCCGCCTTCCCGACGGCGTCCCGGCAGGCGTCCACCCGGCTCGTCCGCCCGCCGCCGATGCCGAAGGTGGCGCTCTCCCCGGCCACGACGATCGCGTTCGAGACGACGGCCCTCACGACGCGGAAGGCGAACCGGAGCGCCGCCCGCTCGGCCGGCGTCGGGGCGCGCTTCGTGACGACCCGCCACGAGGGCTCGTCGTCGGGGGCGAGGTCCCCGTCCTCGACGAGGAGGCCGCCGTCGACGCCGCGCACCTCGAGGCGCGGGCGGGGCCCGGCGTCCGGCGCGACCGTGAGGACGCGGAGGTTCGGCTTCTTCGCCAGGACCGGCTTCGCGTCGTCGGCCACCTCGTGCACGACGACGACCTCGAGGAACCTCGCCGTCAGCGCGGCGGCGGCCTCGGCGTCGAGGCGTCCCGTGTAGGCGACGACGCCTCCGAAGCCGGCCACGGGGTCCGGCTACCAGGCGTTGGCGAGGGCCGCGGGCATGCGCGGCGAGACGGCGGCCCCCGAGGGGATCCGGTGCTTGATGATCGTCAGGCCCCCGGGGCCGAGCGTCCGCGCGCCGAAGAGGGCGGCGTCGGCGTCGAGGTAGTTGTTGTACGAGAGCTCCTTCCCCTGCAGGACGGACGCCTTCGCGAGGGCGGCGTCCGGGGCCTCCGGGTCGACGTAGAGGGCGCCGCGCTGGTGGGGGTTCTCGCCGTAACGGAGCGTTCCGGAGAGGGTGTACGTCGGCGTCAGCCGCTCGACGAAGTCCCCGGCGCCGGCGCGGGGCGTCAGCCAGCGGGCGATCGCGGCGTCGTACGCCGCCGTCCGGCGGAAGACCTTCGCGGCGAGCCGGCGCCGCGTCGCGTCCGACGTCGTACCGCCTTCCCGCAGCTCCGACAGGACCTCTCCGTAGTCGGCCGGATCGCAGAGGACCGCGACGTGGGCGTGGTTCTTGGCGGCCGCCCGGAGGAGGGAGGGCCCGCCGATGTCGATCTTCTCGATGACCTCGGCGAAGGAGGAGGCGCCGGAGGCGACCGTCTCCTCGAACGGGTAGAGGTTCACGGCCACGACGTCGATCGGGGCGACCGCGTTCTCCGCCGCCTCGCGGACGTCGCGCGAAGAAGAACGGTCGAAGAGGATGCCGCCGAAGATCGCCGGGTGGAGCGTCTTCACCCGCCCGCCGAAGACCTCGGGGAAGGAGGTCAGGTCGGAGACGGGCGTGACGGCGACCCCGCCCTGGGCCAGGTGCTTCGCGGTGCCGCCGGTGGAGACGATCTCGAAGCCGAGCGCGGCGAGGCCGCGGGCGAACTCGACGAGGCCGGTGCGGTCGGAGACGGAGAGAAGGGCGCGGCGTGGTGCGTTCACAGCGGGCGGATTCTACGCTCGGGGCGCGCGGCCGGCCGCGCCGTCCTCAGTCGCCACGGACGGGATACGGGCCGCCGGATTCGGGGAGCTTCCGCGCGATCGACGCGTCGCCGCCCGCGGCGTTCCAGACCCATGCGAGGAGGCGCGTGGCCGTGGTCACGGAGGCGTCGTAGAGGGCCCGCGGCGGGGTCCCGCGCGGCACGGCCGCTCCCCGGACGAGGACCTCGGGGTCGGCGAAGG
>DAOMFB010000244.1:0-4962 GCA_035429585.1 Thermoanaerobaculia bacterium | reverse complement strand
TCGACCTTGCGGCCGTCCCCGTCCTCCGCAAGCTGACCCACCTGCCGCTCCTCGCCGACCCGTCGCACGCGGCCGGGCGCCGCGAGCTGGTCGCGGGCCTCGCGCGCGCGGCCTGGGGCGCGGGGGCCGACGGCCTGATGATCGAGGTGCACGACGTGCCCGAGAGCGCGCTCTGCGACGGGCCGCAGGCGCTCCTGCCCGAGGACCTGGAGCTGCTCCTCGACGAGTTCGGGTTCCTCCCGGGGCCGAGCGGCTCCGTCGAGCGGGTCCGGCGGGCGATCGACCGGATCGACGCGGAGATCGGGCGGAGCGTCTCGCGCCGGCTCGCCCTCTGCCGCGCCGTCGCGGAGACGAAGCGCGCGAGCGGCCGGCCGATCCGGGACGAGGCGCGGGAGGCGACGGTCCGCGCACGCTTCGAGGAGGCCCTCGGCGCGGACGCGCCCCGCGCCGCCCTGCTGGCGGACGCCCTCATCACCTTGGGATTGGAGGCCGAAGGCTGGAAGGACTAGTCGCCGATCAGCTTGATCAGGATCCGCTTCGGCCGCCGGCCGTCCCACTCGCCGTAGAAGACCCGCTCCCACGTGCCGAGGTCGAGCCGCCCGTTCGTGACGGCCAGGACGGCCTCGCGCCCCATCAGCTGGCGCTTGATGTGCGCGTCGGCGTTCTCCTCACCGGTGTCGTTGTGGCGGTACTGCCGGACGGGCTCATGCGGGACGAGGGCCTCGAAGAAGCGCTCGTAGTCCCGGTGGAGCCCCTCCTCGTCGTCGTTCACGAAGACGGACGCGGTGATGTGCATCGGGTTGACGAGACAGAGACCCTCCCGGATGCCGCTCTCCCTCACGGCGGCCTCCACCTCGCCGGTGATGTTCACGAAACCGATCCGTTTCGGGACGTTCAGCGTCAGGACCTTCCGGTGGGACTTCATCGGCCCATCTTACGAAGTCGCGCCGCGCCGCTACACTCCGGGGGTCCATGCACCGGCGCCCGCCCGTCCTCGCCGTCCTCGACGTCGGCTTCACGAAACACCCGGACCTGCCGGCGCGCCGGGTCCTCGCCGCGCGCGACGCGACGGGCGCGTCGCTGACGTCCTTCCGGTACGGCGACCCCGCGACGTTCGCGGAGCACGGGACGCGGACGATGCTCCTCGCCGCGGGGGACGGCCGGTCGAGCCACCTCCCGTCCCTGGCGCCGGAGGCGCCCGTCGTCCTCGTCAAGGTCGGCGCGGGGCACCGCGTGCCGCGCCGGGCGATCGTCCGCGCCTTCGAGTGGCTCCTGCGCGAGGGGCCGGAGCTCGGGGTCCGCGTCGTCCTCTGCCCCTTCGGCGACGACCCGGAGACGCCGGGGGACCCGAGCGCGGTTCCGGACCTCGTCCGCGCCCTGGACGCCGGGGGCGTCGTCCTCCTCGCGGCGGCGGGCTGGGACCCGGAGTCGCACTGCGTCTCCCCGGCGTCGTCTCCCTTCGCCCTCGGCGTGGGGGGCTGGGACCTGGCCCGCGACGAGCCGGCGGCCGGCCCGCGGTTCGAGCGGGTGCACGGGGTCCCCAAGCCGGACCTGCTGGCGCCGTCGACGCCGCTCCGGGTCCCGGCCCTCGACGCCGGCCGCTCGCCGGAGACGGCCGGAGGGACCTCCTTCGCCGCGTCGCTCGTGGCGGGGGCGGCTCTCCGCCTCCTCGGGGAGGACCCGTCCCTCACGCGGGAGGCGATCCTCCGGCGGCTTCTGGCGGAGGCCCGGGAGGTGCCGGGTCACCCCCCCTACCTCGACCGGGCCGGTCTCCGGCGGGCCGCGGGGGCCTCCTGAAGAGATTGAGCCCAAGTTGCGTTAAGCTCTCCCCGTGAGCGGACACACCGAAGAACGGCGTATTTTCTCCGAGTTCCTGAAGCGGAAGGGCCTCAAGACGACGCGCGAGCGGACCGCGCTCTTCGACGAGATCTTCTCCACGCACCGGCATTTCGACGCCGAGGACCTCGTCCTCCGGATGCGGGAGCGCGGCGTGAAGATCAGCCGCGCGACGGTCTACCGGAGCCTCGACCTCCTGTTCGAGTGCGGGCTCGTCGGGCGCGTCCGGCTGAACGAGGAGAAGTACCGGTACGAGCGGCTCCGGAAGGGCGAGCACCACGACCACCTCGTCTGCGCCTCGTGCGGCAAGGTGATCGAGTTCGTGGACAAGGCCATCGAGCGCCGCCAGGAGGCGGTCTGCCGCGCGCACGACTTCCTCCCGACGTCGCACTCGCACCAGATCCGGGGCTTCTGCGCCGCCTGCCGCCCGCGCGGCGCGAAGCCGTCGGCCCGCCACGCCACCTCGTAAGAGGGCGGCGGCATGTCCGTCGCGGTCTGCTGGCTCCGGCGGAACCTGCGGGTCGACGACAACGCCGCTCTCGCGGCGGCCCTCCGGCACGCCGACGCGGTCGTGCCGGCCTTCGCCCTCGACGACTTCTACCTGACGGAGGACGTCTCGCCGCCGCGGCTCGCCGTCCTGGCCGGGTCGCTGAAGGAGCTCGCGGCCGCCCTGACGGCGAAAGGCTCGCGCCTGATCGTCCGCCGCGGCCCGCCGGCGGAGGCGCTCGCGGCGCTCTGCCGCGAGACGGGGGCGGACGCGGTCTTCGGCCACCGCGATCACGAGCCGCACGCGAAGGAGCTCGAGACGGCGGCACGCGCCGCACTCGGACGGATCGGGGCGCGGCTTCACCTCGTCGAGGACCTCCTCCTCGTCCCGGCCGGCTCGCTGGCGACGGAGGCGGGGCGGCCGTACACGGTCTACACGCCCTTCGCCCGCCGCTGGCTCGAGCGGGACAAGGAGCCGCCGGTCCCCGAGCCGGCGGCGCTCCCGACCCCGGACCTCGTCCTCCGGCCGGACTTCCCCTCGATCCCTCTCGAGAAGCCCCGCGGCTTCCGGGAGACCGGGGCGCCGGACAACCCACGGGGGGGAGCCCGCGAGGCGCGGCGGCTCTGGGACGCCTTCCGCGCGGCGGCGCTCCCCGGCTACGCGCGGGAGCGCGACCGGCCGGACCGGCCCGGGACGTCGCGGCTGTCGCCGCACCTCCGCTTCGGGACGATCGGCGTCCGGCGCCTCCTCGCCGAAGCGCGGGAGCTCTGGCGGGCCGCGGACGCCGCGGGGAAGGCATCCGTCGAGACGTTCGTGAAGGAGCTCGCCTGGCGCGAGTTCTACGCCTCCATCCTCGAGAGCTTCCCGCAGACCGCGACCGCGAACTTCCGCGCGGAGTTCGACCGGTTCCCGTGGGCCGCCGGAGAGGAGGAGACGCGGCGGTTCGCCGCGTGGGCGGAGGGACGGACGGGGTACCCGATCGTGGACGCCGGGATGCGGCAGCTCCTCCGGGAGGGGTGGATGCACAACCGGGTCCGGATGATCGTCGCCTCGTTCCTGACGAAGGACCTCCTCGTCGACTGGCGGAAGGGGGAGGCCTTCTTCCGGCGGCACCTGGCCGACGGCGACCTCGCCTCGAACAGCGGCGGCTGGCAGTGGGCGGCCGGCTCCGGCACCGACGCGCAGCCCTTCTTCCGGATCTTCAACCCCGTGCTCCAGGGGCAGAAGTTCGATCCGGACGGCGCCTACGTGCGGCGGTGGCTCCCCGAGCTCTCCGCGGCGAGGACGGGCCGCCCGGCGGAGATCCACGCGCCCTGGAAGCTCTCGGCCCCGCCGCCCGACTATCCCGCCCCGGTCGTCGACCACGCGGCGGCGCGGGCCCGGGCGCTCGCTGCCTTCGCGGCCGTCCGGGCCTGACGCGCGCCCGTCAGGGCGCGGCGGCGTCGGGCCGGACGAGAACGGCGGGGGGCGAGGCGGGGAGGCCGTAGAGCGCGGCGTAGGCCCCCTCGAAGAAGAGAACGCGCTTCACGTAGAGGCGCGTCTCGGAGACGGGGATCGACTCGACGAACTCGTCGGGCGGCTGGGCGCCGAGGTCGGCCCTCCAGCGGCGGGCGCGCCCCGGCCCCGCGTTGTAGCCGGCCAGCGCGAGGACGACGTCGCCGCCGAAGGCGTCGAGCAGCTGCCGGAGGTAGGAGACGCCGAGCCGGACGTTGACGGCCGGGTTTCGGAGATCGGGCCGGGTGCCGTGCCCCTCCCGGCGGTGAAGCTGGCGGCCGGTGGCCGGCATCACCTGCATCAGGCCGACGGCGCCGGCGTGCGAGCGGATGTCCGGCGAGAAGACGCTCTCCTGCCGGACGAGCCCGAAGACGAGGGCGGGGGGAACGGACGACGCGGCGGCGGCGTCCAGGAGGAGCGCCGCGTGGGCGTGCGGGTAGTAGAGGCGGCGGACGGCGAGCGGGACGGCCCCCTCCTCGGGCGAGCCGAGCTCGGGCCACCGCTGCTTGAGGAGGTGCGCCGTGCGGCGGTGGTCGCCCCGCTCCGCGGCGGCGGCGGCGAGGAAGAGCGGGTCGGCGCTCCCCTCGGCCTCGGCGGCGTCCTCCGCGAGGTCCGGGAGCCCGCAGGCGAGGAGCTCCCGCGAGGGGGCCGCCGGCGAGACCGCGTCGAGGGGGACCGCGTCGTCGCCGGACGGCGACGGCGGGGGCGCGACCGGGAGCGGGACCCGCATCGCCGCGGCCGCCCAGGTGGCGTAGAGATCCGGGGAGGTTCCGGGCACGAGCGAGGCGTAGAGGAGGCGGGCGGCGTCGGCCTGCCCTCCCTTCTCGCGGGAACGGCCGGCCCAGTAGGTTGCGCGGCGGCGCGCCGAGGTGTCGCGGAAGAGACCGGCCTGCCCCTCGAAGGCGGCGGCGGCTTCGGCGAAGCGTCCGGCCCGGAAGGCCTCGAACGCCTCGCGGAAGAGGTCGTCCGCGAGGACGCTCGCGGCAGGGTCGAAGTGGACGAGCTGCGCCACGCGGCCGCGCGCTTCGGCGGAGCCCCCCGCGCGAAAGGAGAGCCGGGCGGCGTCGGCCAGGAGGCGCCGGCGGTCGGCGTCGGCGAGCGGCGCCCCGAGAAGCTCGTCCGCCCGGGCGAGGAGCCCCTCCGCG
>DAOMFB010000243.1:0-5030 GCA_035429585.1 Thermoanaerobaculia bacterium | reverse complement strand
GGCGGTGAACGAGCCAGACCTTCGTGCAGAACTTCGTCAGCAAGGACGCCTCCTCGGCCGCGGTGTCGCCCCCGCCCACGACGACGACCTCCTTCCCCTTGAAGAAGAAACCGTCGCACGTGGCGCAGGCCGAGACCCCGTAGCCGAGGAGGCGTTTCTCGGCCGGGAGGCCGAGGTACTTCGCCGAGGCCCCCGAGGCCACGACGACCGCGTCGGCCGTCACCCGGCCGGCCCCCTCCAGCGTCAGGGCGAACGGCCGGGCCGTCACGTCCACGTCCGTGACCGTGTCGACGACGATCTCGGCGCCGAAGCGCTCGGCCTGCTTCCGCGTGACGTCCATGAGGGCCGGACCCTGGATGCCGTGCTCGAAGCCGGGGAAGTTCTCGACCTCGGTCGTCGTCGTCAGCTGGCCGCCGGGCTGGAGCCCCTCGACGACGAGAGGCGAGAGAGAGGCGCGCGCGGTGTAGATGGCGGCCGTCAGGCCCGCGGGCCCGGAGCCGATGATGGCGACGGGGTAGTGCGTCTTTGCGGGCATGGGTCGGACTCTACTTCGAGGCGGCCGCGAAGTACTCCTTCGACTTCTCCCAGTCGGCCTTCATCGACTTCGTGCCGGGCTTCCAGTCGGCCGGGCAGACCTCCCCGTGCTCGCGCACGTGCCGGAAGGCCTGGAGGACGCGGAGCGTCTCGTCGACGGAGCGGCCCACCCCGAGGTTGTTGACCGTGGCGTGCTGGACGACGCCGTCGGGGTCGATGAGGAAGAGGCCGCGCAGGGCGACGGCGCCGGCCTCGTCGAGGACGCCGTAGGCGGTGGCGAGCTCCTTCCGGAGGTCCTCGAGCAGCGGGTAGGCGAGCCCCTTGATCCCTCCCTCCTCGCGCGGCTTCTCGGTCCAGGCCAGGTGGCTGAACTTCGAGTCGACCGAGGCGCCGAGGACCTCGGCGCCGAGCTTCTTGAACTCGCCGAGGCGGTCCGAGAAGGCGAGGATCTCGGTGGGACAGACGAAGGTGAAGTCGAGCGGGTAGAAGAAGAGGACGACCCACTTCCCCTTGTAGTCGGAGAGGCGGTAGGGACGGAAGGCGCCGTTCAGGACGCCCTCGAGGGCAAATTCGGGGGCCTTTCGGCCGATGATCTGGGACATTGAGTCAGACTCCTTATTCCGGATTCCCGGGACGCGGGGATAGAGTTCGTCCGGGCAGTGATTATCTTAGATCTAGTCTAAAAAGAAGTCCAGCCCCTTGAATCTTACTTGTACTGAGTCTAAATTCTGGCTCATCACGAAGGAGGATCCCATGGCCAACCTGAAAGGCACCAAGACCCACGAGAACCTCAAGCATGCCTTCGCCGGCGAGAGCCAGGCGAACCGCCGCTACCTCTACTTCGCCGACAAGGCGGACGTCGAAGGATACCCGGAGGTCGCCGGAAACTTCCGCGACACGGCCGAGGGCGAGACCGGGCACGCCCACGGCCACATGGACTACCTGAAGCCGGCCGGCGACCCGGCCACCGGGCTTCCGTTCGGCTCCACGGAGCTGAACCTGAAGTCGGCCATCGAGGGCGAGACCTACGAGTACACGCAGATGTACCCGGGCTTCGCCCGGACGGCCCGCGAGGAGGGCTTCGCGGAGATCGCGGACTGGTTCGAGACGCTGGCGCGCGCCGAGAAGTCGCACGCCAACCGGTTCTCGAAGCTCCTCGCCACCCTGAACGCCTGATCGCGACGCCGGGGGGCGCCCCGCGGCGCCCCCCGGCGCCCGTCTCCCCCCGGTCCCCCCTTCCTCCCGCTCAGAAAGGACGCCGCCATGGGCGCTGTGGGCCAGCCCGTCAAGGTCACCGACGCGAAGTCCCTCGCCGAGGAGCTCACCCGCATCGCCGACATCTGCCACGGGTGCCGGCGCTGCTTCTCCCTCTGCCCCTCGTTCGACGTCCTCTTCAAGGGGCTGGACGTCCCCGAGGTGGACGGCGAGGTCGAGAAGCTCCCCGCCCGGGTCCTCGACGACTTCGTGGACCTCTGCTACGAGTGCAAGCTCTGCCTCCCGCACTGTCCGTACATTCCCCCGCACCGCTGGCACGTCGACATCCCGCACCTCGTCCTCGAGGCGCGGCGCGTCCGGAAGGAGGCGCGCGGGCTCCCGCTCCGCGAGCGGATGCTCTCGAATCCCGACCGCCTCGGGCGTCTCTCGGCGCCCGTGGCGCCCGTCGCGAACTTCGTCAACGCGCTCCCGGTCGCCCGATGGGCGATGGAGAAGACGGTGGGGATCTCGGCGCGGAAGGAGCTGCCCCGCTTCGCGGGCGAGACCTTCACGGCCTGGTTCCGGAAGCGGCCGAAGCCGTCCCTCTCCGGCGGGAGCGTGGCGAAGGTCGTCCTCTACCCCACCTGCTCGGTGGAGTGGAACCGGCCGGAGATCGGAAAGGCGGCCGTCCAGGTCCTCGAGCGGAACCGCGTGGAGGTCGTCGTGGAGTACCCGCGGTGCTGCGGGATGCCGTTCTTCGACGTCGGCGACGTCCCGGCGGCGGTCGAGGCCCGCGGCGACGTCGTCGCGGCCCTGATTCCGTGGGTGGAGAAGGGGTACACCGTCGTGACGCCGGGCCCCTCCTGCTCGCTGATGATCAAGAAGGAGTACCCGTGGCTCGGCGGCGGCGACGCGGTCGAGCGCGTCGCGAAGGCGACCCGCGACCTCCTCGAGTTCCTGATGGAGCTGAAGGGAAAGGGAGCCCTCCTCACCGACTTCCCGGCCGCGCCGACGTCGATCGCCTACCACCTCCCGTGCCACCTGAAGGTCCAGAACATCGGCTTCAAGTCGCGCGACCTCCTGGCCCTGACGGGCGCCGCGGTGACGATGGTCGAGAAGTGCTCGGGGCACGACGGGACCTGGGCGATGAAGGCGGAGTACTTCGACGAGTCGATGAAGGTGGGGCGGAAGCTCTTTGACGGCCTCGCCGCGGCGAAGGCCGAGGTCGTGGCGTCCGACTGCCCCCTCGCCGGCGTACAGATCCGGCAGGGGATGGGCGTCCCCGTCCTCCACCCGATCGAGGTGCTCCGGAACGCCTACGGCCTGCCCGCGGAGTGACCATGCAGAAGATCCAGATCTCCGACGTCAAGAACCTGCACGAGTACGAGCTGATCCGCGACGACTGGCGAAAGAGCGTCATCGCGGAGAAGGCCCGGCGCCGGGTCCTGCTCGGCCCGGCCATGTCGCTCGTCTTCGAGAACCGCCTGACCGTCCTGTCCCAGATCCAGGAGATGTGCCGGGCCGAGCGGATCGTGAAGCCCGAGGCGGTCCAGCAGGAGATCGACGTCTACAACGAGCTCCTCCCGGACGCCGGCGAGCTGGCGGCGACCCTCCTCATCGAGATCACCGAGGAGCGCCGGATCCAGCCGGAGCTCGACCGGCTGGTCGGCCTGACGGACGGGCGGAGCCTCCTCCTCGAGCTCGGGGAGCGCCGGATCTTTGCGCGGTTCCTCGAGGGGCAGAGCCGGGAGGACCGGATCGCGGCCGTCCAGTACCTGCGCTTTCCGGTCGGCGGAGACGCGGCGGCGCGGGGGGCTCTTCTCGACGCGCGCGTCCCGGCGGTCGTCCGGGTGACGCACCCGGCCTACGCGGCGTCGGCGGAGCTCCCGATGGAGATGCGCCGCGAGCTGGCCCGGGACCTCGGGGCGGAGTGACGCCGTGAGAATTCACCTCCTGAGACACGCCGAGGCGGAGGACGCCTCCCCCACGGGGCGCGACGCCGACCGCCGGCTGACCGAGGCCGGCCGGAAGCGGATGCGCCTCGTCGCAAGGGCCATCTCCGGGATGGAGCCGGCTTACGACGCCATCCTCGTCTCGCCCCTCGTCCGCGCGCGGCAGACCGCAGAGCCCGTGGCCGACGCCTGCGGGTTCAAGGGCGAGCTTCTCGAGACGCGGGCGCTCCTCCCCGGGGCCGACCCGGAGACGGTGCTCCGGGAGCTGACCCGGCTCGGCGCCGGAAACGTCCTTCTCGTCGGCCACGAGCCCCATCTCGGGCGGCTCTTCGGCCGCCTCGTCAGCGGCCGGAAGGAGCTCGAGGTCCCGATGAAGAAGGCGGGGCTCGCCGAGTTCGAAACGGAGGGCGACCCCTCGCTTGGGCGGGCGGAGCTGAAGTTCTACCTTCCGCCGCGGCTCCTCGAACAGCTGGCCTGACGCGCCCGGCGGGGGCGCCGGCCCGTGCTGATACGATTCGCGTCCCAAAGGGAGGAAAGCCGTCACCATGGGCAAAAGCCTCATGCTCGGATGCCTGGTTCTGGTCCTCGTCGGGGTGCTGGCCCTCGGGGGCTGGGCCGCCGGCACCTACAACCGGCTGAACGAGGTCGATCAGAAGGTCACTGCGGCCTGGGCGCAGGTCGAAAACCAGTACCAGCGCCGGATGGACCTGGTTCCGAACCTCGTCGAGACGGTCAAGGGGGCGGCGAACTTCGAGAAGGAGACGCTCGAGGGGGTCATCCAGGCCCGCGCCTCCGCCACCCAGGTCAGGCTCGACGCCAACAGCATCAAGGACCCGGCCGCCTTCGCGCAGTTCCAGAAGGCCCAGGACCAGCTGGGGGGCGCCCTGGGGCGCCTCCTCGTGGCCGTGGAGAAGTACCCCGAACTGAAGGCGGTGCAGGGCTTCCGCGACCTCCAGGTCCAGCTCGAGGGGACGGAGAACCGGATCGCCGTGGCGCGGCAGGACTTCAACACGGCCTCGCTCGCGTACAACACGCTCCGCCGGTCGTTCCCGACGGTGATCGTCGCCAACTTCGCCGGCTTCAAGGAGCGGCCGTACTTCCGCGCGGCTGAGGGAGCCGAGAAGCCGCCGGCCGTCAAGTTCTGAAGCACCCGGCGGCGGCCCTCCTCGGGCTGGCGCTCCTGGCCCCCGCCGGGGCCGCGGCGCCTCCGGGCCCGCCGGCGCCGGCGGTCTTCGTCACCGACAGGGCCGGCGTCCTCTCGCCCGGGGCCCGCGGCGAGCTGGAGCAGCGCCTCCGGGACTTCGAGGCGGCCACCTCGAACCAGTTCCTCGTCTACATCGAGCCCCGGGT
>DAOMFB010000242.1:0-5054 GCA_035429585.1 Thermoanaerobaculia bacterium | reverse complement strand
CCCTTGACGCAGGCGATCGGACGGAGGCGGGCCACGCGCCGCGACAGGCCCGCCTCCTCCGCGACGCGCGCCACCTCCTCGACGTCCTTGTAGGCGCCCGGGGCTTCTTCGGCTGCCCCCGAGGCCGAGTGGGCCTTGATGAGGATGCCGCGCGACCCGAGCTCCTCGATCAGCGCGCCGCCCCGCCAGGTCCGCTTGGCCTGCATCCGGCTCATCTGGCGTCCGGCGCCGTGGCAGGAGGAGCTGAACGACCGGGCGGCGGCCTCCGGGGTGCCGGCGAGGACGAAGGAGTACGTTCCCATCGTCCCGCCGACGAGGACCGGCTGCCCCGCCTCGCGGTAGACGTCGGGGAGCTCGGGGTGCCCGGGCCCGAAGGCGCGCGTGGCGCCCTTGCGGTGGACGAAGAGGCGACGGGTCTTCCCCAGAACGACGTGCGCCTCCTCCTTGCACGTGTTGTGCGACACGTCGTAGAGGAGCGAGAGGCGCGCCTCGGGGAGGCGGCGGGCGAAGCTCTCGCGAACGAGGGCGCCCACGACCTGCCGGTTGGCGAGGGCGCAGTTGATGGCGGCGCGCATCGCGCCGAGATAGTCCTGCCCCTCCGGAGAGCGGATCGGCGCGGCGGCGAGCTCGCGGTCCGGAAGGACGAGGCCGTACCTCGGCGCGGCCGCCCCGAGCACCTTCAGGTAGTCCGTCCCGATCTGGTGGCCGAGACCGCGAGAGCCGCAGTGGATCGTCACGAGGAGGTCGCCCTCCGAGAGCCCGAAGGCGTGCGCCGCGGCCCCGTCGAAGAGCCGGTCGACGACCTGGAGCTCGAGGTAGTGGTTCCCCGACCCGAGGGTCCCGACCTCGCCGAGCTGCCGTTCCTTGGCGCGGTCGCTCACGCTCGTCGGGTCGGCCCCCCGGACCCTCCCGTGCTCCTCGACCCGGGCCAGCTCCTCCTCCTCGCCGAACCCGCGACCGACCGCCCACCGGGCTCCGTGGACCAGGACCTCGTCGAGCTCCTTCCGGGAGAGCCGGAGGGCCCCTTCCGACCCGACGCCCGCCGGCACGGACCGGTAGAGGTCGTGGGCGAGCGGCTCCAGCCGGTCTCCCAGATCCGCCTCGCGGATGCCGGTGCGGTACGTCCGGACCCCGCAGGAGATGTCGAAGCCGACGCCGCCGGCCGAGACGATGCCCCCCTCGTCGGGGTCGAAGGCCGCCACGCCGCCGATCGGAAATCCGTAGCCCCAGTGGGCGTCGGGCATCGCGTACGCCGCGCCGACGATCCCCGGAAGGCAGGCCACCCCCGCGAGCTGCTCCCGCACCTTCTCGTCCAGCCCCTCGACGAGACGCCGGCTCGCGTAGAGGACTCCCGGGACGCGCATCCGCCCGCTCCGGGGGAGCTCCCAGACGTTCGGGGAGACCTCGCGGAACATCGCCGGCTCCCTCACACGTCCACGACGCACTGGGCGACCCAGCCGTCCTCTTCCCGCGCGACCCGGAGGGCGGTGAGCGTCGCCCCCTTCGGCTCCACGGTGCTCTCGTGCCGGCGCGGGTCGAAGCGCTCTCCCGCTCCCCGGGCCGCGAGGCGGAGCGGAGCGCCGGAAGGGGTCTCGATCCGGATCTCGAGGGAGCCGAGGAGGAGCCGCCGCGTCCCGAAGAGGTAGATCAGCTCGTCGAGAAAGGCGACGAGGAGGCCCTCGAGGTCCCCGGCCTCGCAGGAGAGGGCCTCCGTCTCGAGCGGCCGGACGGAGGACGGGTCCGAGGCCCAGAGCGACGACAGGGCCGCGGCCGCGCCCGCGAAGGCCTCCGCGGGCGTCGCTCCCCGGCCCCTCACGCCGACGTCGGCGCCATGCTCGAAGTGCTCGGCCACGGCCGCCACGGCACCCTCCCCCGCCCCCCCGCATAGTACGCATGCACCATAGAAAAGGGGGGGCTCCCCGTTCAGATTGAACCTGGCGCCAGGGCCCTCTCCCCCCAAGTTCCGGTGTCGCCGGGCAACCTCAATGGGCGTCTCGGAATGGAGGGTCCAGGCGCTCTTTCCTTTCAGGCCGCCCGGACGGTCAGGACGGGGCAGGGAGCCGTCCGGACGACGTGGTGTGCCGTGGAGCCGAAGAGGAGCAGGTCGGTCGAGCTCCGCCCCCGGACGCCGAGGATGACGAGGTCCGCCCCGATCTCGTGCGAGACGTGGAGGATCCGCCGCCACGGCTTGCCGGAAAGGATCCGGATCTCCACGGCCCGCCCCCGGTCACGGCGCGCCACGAGCGCCTTGAGATCCTCGCGGGCCTGCTTCTCCAGAAGGCGCCGGTACTCCGGGACGTTGAAATGGACGAGCTCGGGCGCCTCCGCCACCGGCAGCTCCCGGAGGACGTGGACCGCCGTCACGGCGGCGCCGGAGGCCCCGGCGAGGTCCAGCGCGGCGTCGAGCGCCGCCTCGGAGGAGGAGGAGAAGTCGATCGCGCAGAGGATCCGGCCGAAGGGGACGACCGCGGCCGGGCTCCGCTCCGGCTCGCGCGGCACGGTCAGGACGGGGCCGGGAGCCTTCCGGAGGACCTTCTCCGTCACCGAACCGAGGACGAGGTTCTCGAACCCCCCGTGGCCGTGCGTCCCGAGGACCACGAGGGTCTCGGGCACCCGGCGCGCCTCCTCGAGGATCGCCGCGGGGACCTCCCCGCTCGCGACCTCGCACCGGACGGCCAGGCCGGCCGCCTCGGCGGGCTCCGCGAACCGGCGGAGGCGTTCCCGCAGCTTCTCCTTCGCGTCCGCGTCGGTCCCGGCCGGTATCCAGCCGGCGGCGCGCTCCGGGGAGGGAACGAAGGGCCCCGCCTGGACGAAGAGGCACGTCAGGTCGGCACCGAACCACTTGGCGAGCAGGACGGCGTACCTCAGCGAGCGCTCCGAGAACGTCGAGAAGTCGGTCGGGCAGAGGACGTGTCGAATGGGCATCATCGGGGCCTCCCCGCGAGCGGCCGGCGCCCGGCGGGCGTCGGCCCCCCGCCCTCCGAAGATCGGACCCGGGCCGGCCCGGCTTCCATGATGCAAACGTCCCCGATGACGCGTGCGCATCATGACTTATCCCGTGGCGCGCCCTAGGCTCTCGGAAGTCCGGGTGTGCCTTCAGGAGGATGCGATGAAAGTCCGGGACGTCATGCACACCAACGTCGAGACCGTCGACCAGGAAGAGCGCGCCGACGCCGCCTACAACCTGATGCGGGTCCGGCGCATTCACCACCTGATCGTGACGGCCGGCCCGGAGATCGTCGGGGTCCTCTCCGAGCGGGACCTGGGGGGAAGGGACCGCGAGGCGATGCGCCTGACGCACAAGGTGCTGAACTTCATGACGCCGTACGCCGTGAAGGCGAAGCCCGAGATGACCGTCCGGCAGGCCGCCAACCTGATGCGGGGCTGGAGCATCGGCTGCCTCCCCGTCGTCGAGCGCGGCCGCCTCGCCGGCATCATCACCGTCTCGGACCTCCTCGACCTCGTGGCGAAGGGCGGGGACACGACGGCGGAGAAGCCCGTCCGCCGGCCGGCCGCGGGGAAGGCGAAGAAGACGAAAGGCTGATCGCCGCCGGGGGATCGGGCGGTGCCGGCCCGGACGGGGCCGCTACGAGACCGTCGCGTCCTGCCAGTGCTGAAGAAGGTGCATCGAGGCGGCGAAGCTGAACGCGTTGGCATCGGGCCGCCGCTCGAGGCTCATGCAGCCGCGGACCTCCTCCAGCGACCCGTGCCCGTGAGCCTCCAGCCACCGCGCGACCTCGTCCCGGACGGCCGTCAGGTGCCCCGGTCCCCCCTTCAGGAGCGCCGACACCATCTGGACCGTGTCCGCCCCGGCGAAGACGGCCTTCAGGACGTCGTGGGCCGTGTGGACCCCGCCCGTGGCGGAGAGCGACAGCTGAAGCCGGCCGGCCAGCATGGCGATCCAGTGGAGGCGCGGGAGGAGATCGGCCGAGCCGGAGAGCCGGAGCTCGGGCCGGACCGTCCGCGTCTCGAGGTCGATCTCCGGCTGGTAGGTCCGGTTGAAGAGAACGAGGCCCGACACCCCCATCTCGTCGAGCTGCCGGGCGAAGCAGACGATCGAGGAGAAGAACGGATAGATCTTCACGGCGACGGGGATGGAGAGGGTCAGCTTGACGGCCCGGATCATGTCGAGCGTCTGCGCCTCGATGGCCGAGCCGAGGGTCCAGAGGTTCGAGGAGACGTGGTAGACGTTCAGCTCGAGGGCGTCGGCGCCCGCCTGCTGGAGGAGACGCGCGAAGCCGGTCCAGCCGATGTCGGTCGTGCCGTTCAGCGACGCGATGACGGGGATGGAGACGGCCTCCTTGATCCTCCGGATCCGCTCGAGGTACGCGGCCGGCGAGTGCTCGGGGTCGACGGGGCCGCCGCGGCGGGCCGCCTCGTCGCGGCGCACCTGCTCCTCGAAGAGGGACTTCAGGATGATCGCCGGGGCCCCTGCGTCCTCCAGGCTCCGGACGCTGTCGAGGTCCCAGGTCAGGGGCGAGGCGCCGGGCACGATCGGATGGGCCAGCTTGAGGCCGAGGTAACTGGTGGAGAGATCCACGGTGCCGGACGCTGCCGGATCGCGCGTCCAAGCGTCCATGATTCATCTGTTTCAGCCGGAACGGGAAGGGCTCCGGGTTGATTCAAACGGCTCAGGCCCCTGCGCCGCTCCGGCCCTAACTTGACCATGGATTCGGCTTGCACGAAGACGCGGGCCGCTGAAAACGCCTCCTGCCGCTTCACCCTCCCGCCCGAATCGGACGGAGGCGCCGCCGGACGGCTCGTCCGTGGCGCACGGCGGCCCGCCGCCGTGCGCTACTCTTTTTCGATGCGCCGGGCCCTTCTTCTCGCCGCGATCGCCCTCGGCGTCGCCGCCCGGTGCTATCTCCTCCTCGAGCGGCCGCTGTGGGCGGACGAGATCTTCACGCTGGGTCTCGCCCGGCGCCGCGTCGCGGGGATCGTGGAGGCCCTTCGCGTCGACTCGGGGCCACCGCTTCACTACCTCCTCGCACGGCTCGTCCTGCTTCCGTTCGGGCGTCCCGGCCCCCTGGAGGTCCTCCTCCGGGTCCCGTCGC
>DAOMFB010000241.1:0-5074 GCA_035429585.1 Thermoanaerobaculia bacterium | reverse complement strand
TGCATAGGTCCATGAGCAAGCCTTCCGAGTCCGCGCAACGCGCATCACACACATCGAGCGCGTCGGCCTGGGCGCCGCTGCGGCATCGCGAGTTCTTCGCGCTCTGGACGGCCAATTTCGCCGCGCTGATCGGCTCGTTCAACCGGATGTCGGAGCGCCTCGCGCGCAGCGAGGAGGAGGTCGAGCACGGCCGCGCGGGCCTGCAGCGCAAGAACCAGGAGCTCGAGGACCGCCGCCGGCTTCTGCGTCGTGTTCGCGCTGTCGAGGTAGACGAGCGGGCGGCCGCGCGAGGTCGTGGCGAGGATGGGGAAGTCGGCGCGGAGCCGGTCCACGTCGAGGCGGGCCGGGAGGGCGGCGGTGGCAGGGCTCACGGGACCTCCGGCGGGGCGCCCGCGTGGGAGAGCCAGGAGAGGAGCGAGGCCTCCAGGTAGGCGTAGAGCTCGTTCGTGGTGACCTTCTCGACGATCTCACTGCCGAAGGCGAAGGTCAGGAGCGACCGCGCCGCGGCCTCGTCGAGGCCGCGGGAGCGGAGGTAGAAGACCATCGTCTCGTCGAGCCGTCCCGTCGTCGAGCCGTGGGTGCACCTCACGTCGTTGTTGTAGATCTCGAGCTGGGGCTTCGAGTCGACGAGCGCCGTGTCGGAGAGGATGAGGTTCCGGTTCGTCTGGTGCGCGTCGGTCTTCCGAGCGCTCGGCCGCACGACGATCCGGCCGTCGAAGGCGCCGCGGGCCGATCCGTCCAGGATCCCCTTGTAGAACTCCTGGCTCGAGCCGTGCGGGCGCGCATGGTCGATGAGCGTGTGGTTGTCGACGTGCTGCGCCCCCGAGACGCAGTAGAGGCCGTGCAGCTCCGTGCCGGCCCCTTCGCCGGCGAGGAGGACCTCCAGCTCGTTGCGGACCAGCCTTCCGCCGAAGGAGAAGAGGTGCGAGCGCGACCGGCTGCCGTCCTGCTGGGCGACGCGGACGTTCCCGACGTGGAGCGTCTCCGGCCCCTCGCGCTGGAGCTTCGCGTGCTCCAGGACCGCTCCGGAGCCGAGGCTCGCCTCGGTCACGGCGTTCACGAACGTGACGCCCCCCGTGCCGACGAAGCACTCGACGACGCGCGCCTGCGCGCCCTCGTCGAGGACGGCGAGCGTCCTCGGGGAGACCATCAGGGGCGGCTGGGAGCTTCCGGTCGTGACCCAGTAGACGAAGACGGGGTCGGCGAGGGCGGCTCCACGGGGCACGTGGAGCAGCGCGCCGTCGCGGAGGTACGACGTGTTCAGGGCGACGAAGGAGTGGCCAGCGCTCTTCGCGGCGACGCCGAGATGCCGTTCGACGAGGTGCGGCCGCCGCTCGAGGGCCGCGGAGAGCGGCTCGAGGACGGCGCCCGCCGGGAGGCGCTCCGTGCACGACCACTCGGCGCTGAAGCGTCCGTTGACGAAGACGAGCTGCGTCTTCTTCCGGTCGGAGAAGGCGATCGGTCCGAGCCGGCCGTCGAGGGCGAGGGCCCGGCCGCGCTCCTCCATGCGGTCGCGGGCGGAGACCACGGCGGGGGAGGGCGTGAAGACGCCCTTCGCCACGGGGGCGACGTTCGTGTAGCGCCACTCCTCGTCGTCGGGTCCGGGGAAGCCGAGCCGGCCGAAGGCGGCGAGGCCCTCCTCGCGGAGCCGCCGGAGAAAGAGCGGCGCCTTCGAGCCCTCGCTCCGGAGGGCGTGGTCCGCCGTCGCGAGAAACGCCTCGACGCCGGC
This sequence comes from Thermoanaerobaculia bacterium, assembly GCA_035429585.1. Classification (GTDB taxonomy): domain Bacteria; phylum Acidobacteriota; class Thermoanaerobaculia; order UBA5066; family UBA5066; genus DAOMFB01. The sequence goes on along the minus strand of DAOMFB010000241.1, from coordinate 3,345 downwards.
GCGGCCGGGCGAGGGAGAGCTCATCGGGCGGCCGTCCCCGCGGCGGCGGGGGACGCGCCCCCTCCGATCCAGGCGTAGCCCTTCTCCTCCAGCTCGAGGGCCAGCTCCTTGCCGCCCGTCTTGACGATCCGGCCGTCCGCGAGGACGTGGACGACGTCGGGGACGATGTAGGAGAGGAGCCGCTGGTAGTGCGTGATGACGAGCATGGAGCGCTCGGGGCTCCGCAGGGCGTTGACCCCCGCGGCGGCGACCCGGAGAGCGTCGATGTCGAGCCCCGAGTCGGTCTCGTCGAGGATGGCGAGCCGCGGGTCCAGCATCGCCATCTGAAGGACCTCGTTCCGCTTCTTCTCGCCGCCCGAGAAGCCCTCGTTGACGCCGCGCTCGAGCATCCGCTCCTCCATCTCGACGAGCCGGGCCTTCTCGTCGAGGAGCGAGAGGAAGTCCATGGCGTCGAGCTCGGGAAGGCCCCGGTGCTTCCGGACCGAGTTGAGAGCCGTCCGGAGGAAGTAGGTGTTGGAGACGCCCGGGATCTCGACCGGGTACTGGAAGGCGAGGAAGATCCCCTCGCGGGCGCGCTCCTCGGGCTTCAGGGCGAGGAGGTCCTTCCCGTCGAAGAAGACCTGGCCGCCCGTGACCTCGTAGCCCGGCCGTCCGGCCAGGACGTGGGCCAGGGTGCTCTTCCCGGAGCCGTTCGGCCCCATGATGGCGTGGACCTCGCCGGGCCCGATCGCGAGGTCGATCCCGTTGAGGATCCGGTGGCCGTCCTCCGCGATGGAGACGCGGAGGTCCTTGATCTCGAGCAGGGGCTTCTTCATCCCACGGACCCTTCCAGGCTGACGCCGAGGAGCTTCTGGGCCTCGACCGCGAACTCCATCGGGAGCTCCCGGAGCACGCGCTTGGCGAAGCCGTTGACGATCATCGAGACGGCGTCCTCCGCGGAGAGGCCGCGCTGCATGCAGTAGAAGAGCTGGTCCTCGCCGATCTTCGACGTCGAGGCCTCGTGCTCCAGCGTGGCCGAGGAGTTCTTCACCTCGATGTAGGGGAACGTGTGGGCCCCGCACTTCTCGCCGATCAGGAGGGAGTCGCACTGGGAGTAGTTCCGGGCCCCTTCCGCGCTCCGGGCGATCTTGACGGCGCCCCGGTAGGTGTTCTGTCCGTGCCCGGCGGAGATCCCCTTCGAGACGATCGTCGAGCGCGTGTTCTTCCCGACGTGGATCATCTTCGTGCCGGTGTCGGCCTGCTGGAAGTTGGCCGTGAGGGCGACCGAGTAGAACTCGCCCACGGAGTGGTCGCCGAGGAGGAGGCAGCTCGGGTACTTCCAGGTGATGGCCGAGCCCGTCTCGACCTGCGTCCACGAGATCTTGGAGTTCCGGCCCGCGCACTTGCCGCGCTTCGTCACGAAGTTGTAGATGCCCCCCCGGCCGTCCTTGTCGCCGGGGTACCAGTTCTGGACGGTGGAGTACTTGATCTGGGCGTCGTCCAGGGCGACGAGCTCGACGACCGCGGCGTGGAGCTGGTTCCGGTCGCGCTTGGGCGCGGTGCACCCCTCGAGGTAGCTGACGTACGCCCCCTCCTCGGCCACGATGAGCGTCCGCTCGAACTGGCCGGTGTCGGCCTGGTTGATCCGGAAGTAGGTCGACAGCTCCATCGGGCAGCGGACGCCCCTGGGGATGTAGCAGAAGGAGCCGTCGGAGAAGACGGCGGAGTTCAGTGTGGCGAAGTAGTTGTCGGTGTACGGGACGACCGAGCCGAGGTACTTCCGGACGAGGTCCGGGTACGTCTTCACGGCCTCGGAGAAGGAGCAGAAGATCACCCCGAGCTCCTGCAGCTTCTCGCGGAAGGTGGTGGCGACGGAGACGGAGTCGAAGACGGCGTCGACGGCCACCCCGGCCAGGATCTCCCGCTCCTTGAGCGGCACGCCGAGCTTCTCGTACATCGCGAGGAGCTCGGGGTCGACCTCGTCGAGGCTCTTCGGGCGGTTCTCGTCGACCGACTTCGGGGCCGCGTAGTAGATGATCTTCTGGTAGTCGATGGCGGGGTAGTGGACCTTCGCCCAGGTCGGCTCCTCCATCGTGAGCCAGTGACGGTAGGCCTTGAGGCGCCACTCGAGGAGCCACTCGGGCTCCCCCTTCTTCCGGGAGATGAGGCGGACGACGTCCTCGGTGAGGCCGGCCGGAATGACCTCCGACTCGACCGGCGTGACGAAGCCGTGCTGGTACTCCCGCTGCGCGAGCTCGTCGAGGAGGCGGTCCGGGCTGCTCATCGGGCGGATCCCCCGGGGACGACGCCGTCCGGCCGGGGCGCGGCGGCGAGGGGAAAGAGGGGACGCGCCGGCCGGGTCATGTCGGCGAGGGTGACGTTCGAGAGGGCGTCGCGGACGGTCCTGTTGATGACGAGCCAGTTCGGCTTGACGGAGCAGAAGCGCTCCTGCTCGCAGACGCCCGGGGCCTGGCACTCCGTCAGCGCCATGGGGCCTTCCAGCGCCTCGATGATCTGGGCGACCGTGATCTCCCGGGCCGGCCGCGCCAGGGAGTAGCCCCCCTTCGTGCCGCGCAGGGAGGTGAGCAAGCCGTTGTGGGAGAGCTGCTTGAGGAGCTTTCCCACGGTCGGCTGGGGAAGCCTTGCGAGGGCGGCCAGCTCGCGCGCCGTCATCGGCGCCGCGTCCTGGCGGCTGGCGAACTGCGTCAGGAGGACGATCCCGTAGTCGGTGAGCTTGGCCATCCGCAGCATCGGTTGCTTCCCCGGTCCGATATAGGACCGAATTGGTACTCTATACACGCAGTCGCCTCCCGTCAAGGGTTCCTCGCGGGCGGGCGGGTCGGAGTCGGCGGGTTACTTCGGCGCGGGGGTCGGCGCCGGGCCCGTGTAACGGATCGCGGCGGCCGTGACGACGGCCTTCTTCCCCTCGGCGCGGGTGTCGGAGATGACGAGCGCGTCCGCCCCGCACTTGCAGCCGGCCTTGCGGAGCTCGTCGTAGCTGGCGTCGACGGTCTTGGAGGGCTCCGCCGTGATGACGCAGAGCTTCTCGAACGGCCGGGTCACGTCGGCTTCCCTCTGGAAGATGGTCAGCTGGCACGAGCTCGACTTGGACGGGACCCTCACGTCCGAGACGCGGGCCACGCTCGTCCCGCCGCCGCCCCCGCCGCATCCGAAGAGGACGGCGAGAAGGGCGCTTCCGAGGACCAGGTCGCTGCGACGGTTCATTTCAACACCTCACGTCGGGATCCGGGGGAGGGAGCTTATCCGAGCTTTCGGAAATGTCGAGGGGGGCCGGGCGGGCCGGCCCCCCGGATCCGGAGAACCGCTACTTCGCGAAGACCTCATCGACCGGGGTGATGCGGAGGT
>DAOMFB010000240.1:0-5085 GCA_035429585.1 Thermoanaerobaculia bacterium | reverse complement strand
GCCAGGAGTTGCTCGCCTCGCTGGCCTGCGCCTACGCCGGGTTGGGTGAGGCCGCCGAGGCACGCAAGCACCTGGGGGAGTTGCGTGGGCTTCGCGGAAGAGTCCCCTACCTGCAACCCTACCTGGTCGCCCGGGTGACGCCCGCCCCCGTCGAGCCGCTTCCCGACCCCCCCGGCGCGCCCGCGGCGGGCCGCCGGCTCCGACTCGTGGACGACGTGGGGCGGCTGGCCGACGCCGTCGGCCGGCCCCGGGCGAAGGAGCTTCCGGACGACCTGTCGGAGGAGGGGCTGGTGAACGAGATCCTCACGCGGCTCGGCGTGGACGCGGAGGACGGCTACCGGCTCCTCGCGATGGACCGCCTCGAGGAGCGGTACGCGTGGGCCGAGCAGCTCGTCGTCTCCATGCGGCGGCGGCTCGAGCTCCTCGCGCCGTTCCGCCCGGGCGACGCGGATCCCCGCTGGAACTGAGGGACGGGTGCGCACGCAGCTCATCTCGCTCGCCGTCAGCCGCGTCGTCCCGCTCGTGCTCCTGACGACGTTCGTCCTCGTGGCGGCGCGACTCGTCGCCGACCGGATCGCCTCGGGCCCGAGGACGAACCGTCTGATCTTCGGCGGCCTCCTCGTCCTCGGCCTGCTCCTCCAGGGCCCCTTCGCCCTCCGCTCGTTCGCGCTCTTCGAGGTGGAGCGGGCGATGGACCGGCGGGACGGGGAGGGCGCGGTCCGCTGGATGGAGTCCTTCCGCCGCCTCGGCGGGAGGCCCGGTGCGCTCAGGACCTCGCGCTGGATGGGGTTCCTCGTGAGCCGGGGGCTCTGGGCGGCCTCGCGGGACCTCGCCCTCGAGCGGCTGGCGGACTCCCCGCCCCCGGGGGTCCGGCAGGGCGGTAACCTCCGGATCTGCCTCGGGATCGCCCGGTACTACCTCGGCGAGACGGCCGCCGCGGAGGCCGACCTCCGCGCGGCCGGCGACCCCGATCCCCGCTACCTCTACCTGGCGCGCTACTTCGAGGGGCGCCTCGCCGAGCGGCGCGGGGACGTTCCGGGCGCCATCGACGCCTACGCCGCCTCCCTCGTGAAGGACCCGGCGTTCCGCCCCGCCCTCTACCAGCTCGTGCGGCTCCTCGTCTCCGCGTCCGGGCCCGAGGCGGCGCGCGCCGCCCTCTCCCGGGTGCTGGCCGCCGCTCCGGCCCCCCCGGACGACCCGATCGTCGGCGCGCTCGCGGCGCACCTCGCCGCCGGGACGGCCCCTCCCGGGAAGGAGTTCGAGCTTGTCCTTCCGTGAGCTTCGCGTCGAGGACGTGCTGGCCGGGACCTTCCTCGGCTGCCTCGTGGGCTTCGTCGGGATCTCCTCGGTCCGGGCCTCGCTGGAGACGCTGGAGCTCAACTTCTGGGACATCTGCTTCATCGTGGCGCCGGCGGCCCTGATCGCGCTCGCCGCCGCGATCCGGTTCGCGTTCCGCCTCGAGGGATCGGCTGCCGCCGGACCCGCCGGCGGCGTCTTCCGGATCCTGCGCGACTGGTTCCCCTTCGCCTTCTTCTCCTTCACCTACGAGGCCTTCGGCCTCTCCGTCTGGGCGACCCTCCTGCCCCACGACCGGGACGCCGAGCTGCTCCGCATCGACCGCTTCTTCCTCGGAGAGACCCCCGCCGTCCTCCTCCAGCGGCTCGCCGGCCCGCTGCTCACGGACGTGATGACGGCGGCCTACTTCCTCCACCTGGTCCTCCCGCCGTTCCTCGCCTGGCTCCTCTACCGGAAGCAGTGGGTCGTCTTCCGGCAGTTCCTTCTCGCGGTCCTCCTCGCGGGGATGCTCGGGCAGATCGGGTACATGCTCGTCCCCGCCGTCGGCCCGCAGCGGGCCTTCCCGGAGCTCTTCACGACGACGATGACGGGCGAGGTCTACCGGCCCGTCACGAACGCGCTCGAGGCGCTGCGCGCCCCGCGCGACGTCTTCCCGAGCCTGCACGTCGGCATCTCGACCATCGTCCTCGTCTTCAGCCGGCGCCGGAGCCGCCGGCTCTTCCTCGCGCTCCTGCCGCTCGTGCTCCTGAACTGGGTCTCGACGATCTACCTCCGCTACCACTACGCCGTCGACGTGTTGGCCGGGTGGGCGGTCGCCGCGCTCGCGATCGTCCTCGCGCGCCGCGCGCTTCAGCTCGAGGAGGCCCTCCGCGGGCGGGCCGGGCCGGCCCCCGTCACGCCTTCGACGCCGCCATCGCCCGGTCGTGGGCCCAGCTCTTGATCGCCTTGAGCTGCTCGTCCATGGTCTTCGAGAGGGGGACCGCCGCGCTGATGATCCGGGAGAGGTCGTCCTCCGTCATCGTGCGCCCCTCGTTGTAGGCGTCCACCGCGGCCGTCTGGACGAGCGACTCGATCTCGGCGCCGTTGAACCCGACCGTCGCCTTCGCGAGGAAGACGATGTCGAACTTGTTCAGGTTGACCCCGCGCTTCTTCAGGTGGACCGCGAAGATGGCCTTCCGCTCGGTCTCGGACGGCAGGTCGATGAAGAAGACCTGGTCGAAGCGCCCCTTCCGGATCACCTCGGCCGGGAGGAGGTGGATCCGGTTGGCGGTGGCCGCCACGAAGACGAGCGCGTTCTTCTCCTGCATCCAGGTCAGGAAGGTCGAGAAGATGCGGCCCAGCGACGCGTCCCCCGAGCCGACCTCGCGGCCCGCCGTGATGGCCATCTCCAGCTCGTCGATCCAGAGGACCGCGGGCGCCAGGGCCTCCACGGACTTCAGGGCGCGGTGGAAGGTCTGCTCGGGGTTCTCCGTGCCGAAGACGAGGTTCATGTCGAGCCGGAAGAGAGGGAGGTTCCAGAGGGCGGAGATCGCCTTGACCGAGAGCGACTTCCCGCACCCCGACATCCCCATCATCAGGAGCCCCTTGGGCACGGGGAGCCCGGCGTCGACCGCCTCCCGCGTGAAGAGGCTCCGCCGCTTGACGAGCCAGTCCTTGAGGTTCTCGAGGCCGCCGATGTCCTCGATCGTGGTCCGCGGCGGCACGTACTCGAGCACCCCTTCCTTCTTCGAGGCCTGCTCCTTCTCGGCGAGGATCTCGAAGAACGCCGCCTCGTCGAAGACCGGACGCCGCCCGAAGACCTTCGCGACCGTGTGCTCGATCTCGTCCGAGGTCAGCCCCTTCAGCGCCATCGCGAGGCGCCGGGCCTCGGCCTCCGGGAGGCCGGACTCCCCGAAGAAACGCTTCGCGATGGCCGAGAGGACGAAGAGGATCTCGTTGTCGTCGGGGAGCTCGTACTCGACGACGTGGACCTCCTTCTTCAGGTCCTCCGGCAGGAGGAGTCGGGGAGACGTCAGGACGACGAACTTCCCGCGTCCCTTGAGCTGGCGGTACGCGTCGCGGAGGCGCCGGACGACGTCGGTCCGGGCGAGGAGCTGCGCCGGCAGGTCCTTCATCAGGAAGAACCCGGGCCCCCCGAAGGCCAGGATCGCCTCGAGGGCCTTCAGGGGGTCGGTCGTGTCGGGCCACTTCTCGGCGCCCGCCGCCACGCCGTCCACGCAGGTCCACGTGAAGAAGGGGACCGGCTTCTCGTAGAACTTCTGGGAGAGGGCCGCTACGGCGCGCTCCACGCGGCCCTCCTCCCACGACTGGACGTAGACGATCGGATACCCGCCGAGGAGGGCGCGCCGGATCCTCTCCGGGCCCCGGATCGCGATGTCGGTCATCGTCTAGAATCTAGCAGGTAAGGAGCCTCGCGCGCCCGTGGCGAACCCCGAACACGTCGAATTGCTGAAATCGGCCGACTGGAACGACTGGCGGACGGAGCACCCGGCCGTCACACCCGACCTGACGGACACGACGCTCAACGAGCTCGATCTCCAGGGGCGGAACCTCGCCAGCGCCGACCTCTCCCGGACCAAGATCGAGGGCTCGAACCTGGACGGCTCCCTCCTGACGCGCGCGATCCTCCACGGAGCGTCGCTCCGGGGCTCGAGCCTGAACCGGGTCGACCTCTCCGAGTGCGACCTCGACTTCCAGCTCTTCGACAAGATGTCCCTCATCGGCGCGGCCCTCCGGAACTGCTCGTTCAAGAGCGCGACGGTCCGCGAGGCCAACCTCTCGGCCTGCGACCTGACGGGCGCCAAGCTCGAAGGGACCGACTTCACGGCCACGAACTTCTCCTTCGGACGCCTCCTCTACGCCAACTTCCGGGGCGCCCACATCGACCGCTGCAACTTCGAGAGCGCCGACCTCCAGCAGTCCGTCTTCGACGGCGTGATCTACAAGGCCGGCAACTTCACGAAGGCGAACCTCCGCCTCGCGTTCTTCCGCGACGCCAAGCTGAACGGAACGGTGTTCCGGCAGGCCGTCCTGAACCGGGCCGTCCTCCGGGGCTCGGACCTGCAGCGGTGCGACTTCACCGGCGCGGACCTGTCCGAGGCCGATTTCGAGCGCGCCCTCTCCGCCGGTGCGAACTTCAGCGACGCGAGCCTCCGGAAGTTCTCGGCCCAGCGGGCCGACTTCCGCCAGTGCGTCTTCCTCGGCGCCCAGTTCGAGGACGCCGACTTCACGGGCGCCGTCCTCGACAAGATCGACTTCCGGACGCCGCGGATCACGCCGTCGAACCCGAAGGCCAAGCCGCCGAACTTCACCCAGGCCCGGCTCGTCGAGGCGATCGGCCTCAACGCGAACCTGCGCGGCTGCAACTTCACCGAGGCCGACCTGACCGGAGCCGACCTGTCGGAGGCGAACCTCGAAGGGGGGGTCCTCGTCCGGGCGAAGCTCGTGCGCACGGCGTTCCGCCGGGCGAACCTCAAGATGGCCCGCCTGACCGGCGCCACGGCCATCGGCGCGGACTTCTCCGGGACGAACATGGTTCGGGCGGAGGCGGAGGACGCCGACTTCTCGGAAGGCGACTTCCGGTTCGGCCAGCTCGTGGGGGCCAAGCTCCTCGGCACGAACTTCCAGAACGCGAACCTCTCCCACGCGGACTTCTCCGAGGCGCAGCTCGGCGGCTCGTCGTTCATCGGCGCCTCGGGCGACGGGGCGAAGTTCACGGGGCAGTACCACCTCCGCCTCGTCCTCGCGGCCGGCGGCCCACGCGCGCCACTCCTCGAACGTGTCGACCTT
>DAOMFB010000239.1:0-5091 GCA_035429585.1 Thermoanaerobaculia bacterium | reverse complement strand
CCGTGCGCGGCGGCGCGGGCGGAGGGATGCCGTGGCGCGGTCCGACGCGATCCTGCTCGAGCGAGCCGGCTCCGCCCCGGCGGCGCTGGCCGACGCCCTCGAGGAGCTCCCCCCGCCCGACGCTCCGGCACCCGTCGGCTCCGAGGCGGCGCTTCGGGTCGTCGCCGCGGCGGAGCAGGCCCTCGCGGCGGGCGGGGTGCCGGCGGCCTCGTGGCACCGGTACCTCGACGTGACCCGGCGCCGGGAGTTCCTCCTCTCCCTTCCCGACGCGGCGGCGCGGACGCGCTGGGCGGAGACGACGTTCGGCGCCCTCCGGGCCTCGGGATACTCCGTCGCGACGCTTCTCTCGCAGCGCGTCGCCGCACACCCCGAACGGGTCTTCCTCCAGGGCTCTCCCCGGCCCGAGGCGCCCCGCTGGACCTACCTGCAGACCGCACGGCGCCTCCGGTCGGTCGCCGCCGCCCTGGCGTCCCTCGCCGGGGGACCGCCCCGCGTGGCGATCGTGGCCGAGAACAGCCTCGAGGGCGCCTGCTGCGACCTCGCCTGCCTCGTCCACGGCCTCTTCGTCGCGCCCCTCGCGCCCCACCTGCCGGAGTCCGAGCTGACGCCGATCCTCTCGCGGCTCGGCGCGAACCTCGTCGTCGTCGACAGCGCCGACCAGCTGGCCAAAGTGGAGGCCGCCGCGGCGCGCCTTCCGGGCCCGGTGCGCGCGGTCCTCCTCGACACGGCCGCCGGCGTCCGGCACGGCGACGCCGCCGTCCTCGGGGAGGAGATCGCGAAGCTGGGGCCCGAGGAGACGGAGCGGGTCCTCTCGGCCGTGGCGCCGTTCGGCCTCGACGACCCCGCGACCGTCCTCTTCACCTCGGGGAGCACGGGGGCCCAGAAGGGGTTCGCCTTCTCGCAGTTCAACCTCCTGACGAAGCGCTTCGCCCGCGCGGCGGCCCTCCCCTTCGTCGGCGACGGCGAGGTGCTCCTCTGCTACCTGCCGCTCTGCCACACCTTCGGCCGGTACCTGGAGCTCCTCGGATCGCTCTTCTGGGGCGGCACGTACGTCTTCGCCGGCAACCCGTCGCTGGAGACGCTCCTCGCGGGCCTCCGCCAGGTCCGCCCGACGGGCCTCGTCAGCATCCCGGCCCGATGGCAGCAGCTCTACGAGCGATGCCAGCGGCGTCTGGGCGCCGTGGGAGGGGCCGAGGAGGAGGCCGCGGCCGTCCGGGACGTCACCGGGGGACGGCTCGCCTGGGGCCTGTCGGCGGCGGGGTTCCTCGAGCCGACGGTCTTCCGCTTCTTCCAGCGCTCCGGGGTCGCCCTCTGCAGCGGCTTCGGGATGACGGAGGCCACCGGCGGGATCACGATGACGCCGCCCGGCCAGTACGAGGACGGCAGCGTCGGCGTCCCGCTGCCCGGCATCAAGGTGCGCATGACGGGCGACGGCGAGCTCGAGATCGCCGGCCCGTACGTGGCCCGCGAGTTCGGCGAGCCCGCACCGCCTCCCGGCGAGGAGCGCTGGCTCGGGACCGGGGACATCTTCAGCGTCCGGCCGGACGGGCACTACGAGATCGTCGACCGGGTCAAGGACATCTACAAGAACAGCCGCGGCCAGACGGTGGCGCCCCGGCGCGTGGAGCAGCTCTTCGAGGGGGTCCCCGGCGTCCGCCGGACCTTCCTCGCCGGCGACGGGCGCGACGACAACGTCCTCCTCATCGTGCCCGACCCCGAGGCCGCGATCTTCGCCGACCTCGCGGGCGACGAGGAGCGGCAGGAGTACTTCGCGCGGATCGTCGCCGAGGCCAACCTGGACCTCGCGCCCCACGAGCGGGTGGTCGGCTTCGCCCTCCTCGACCGCGACTTCTCCCTCGAGCGGGGCGAGCTGACGCCGAAGGGCAGCTACCGCCGCAAGGCCATCGAGGAGAGCTTCCGGGAGGTCCTGGCGACGCTCTACCGGGGCACGGCGGTCCGGCTCGAGGGGAAGGGGATCGCGGTCCGCGTCCCGAGGTGGCTCTACCGGGACCTCGGAATCCTGGAAGGAGACCTCGTCCTCGGGGAGACGTCCCTCGAGGACGAGCGGCGGGGCGTCTCGCTCTCCGTCCGCCGGACCGACGAGCCCGGGACGGTCCAGGTCGGGGACCTCCGCTACGCCGTCCGGGGGGACGTCGTCGATCTCGGCCTCCTCGCCCACCAGCCGCTCCTCTGGCTCGGAAACCCGTCGCTGGCCGCCTTCTGTCCGCTGAAGGGGGGATGGGACCTTCCCCTCGGGGCGTTCTCGCCCCGCGTCATGCTGCCGGCGGGCGAGGCGCTCGCCGCCACCGCATCGCCGGCGCGGATCTCCTCCCCGGAGCTCGCCACGTTCCACCAGGTCGTCTGCGAGGCGCTCTTCGGGAGCCGCGACGAGTCGCTCCAGGCCGTCGGCGAGATCGAGGAGCGCCTGCGCCGCGCCGACCCGGCCACCGGGGCCGCGCTCCGGCGGCGGCTCGAGGCCCTGGCCCGCCACCCGGCCCTCGAGGTCCGCTGCGCGGCGTTCCGCATCCTCCTGCTCGACGCCCCGGCTCCGGCGGCCGCGTCCGAGATGGAGAGCTTCCTCGAGTCGGGCCTTCCCTTCCTGTCGGCCGAGAGCATCGACCGGATCGCACGGGAGGGGCTGCCGGGCGAGCGGCTGACGGCCCTCCGCCGCCGGCTGCACGGCACCCGCGCCCGGCTCCCGCACCCCCTCCCTCCGGCGCAGGCCGGCCTCCTCGCGGATCTCTTCACCCTCCTCGTCCACCACGTGAAGAACCACCGCGAGGACTTCGTCCCCGTCCGCTCCGAGCTGGCCGGGTGGGCCCTCCAGGAGGCCGACGCGAACCTCGCCCGCACGGCGGCCGCCCGGCTCGACGAGCTCTCGGCGTGGTACCAGCGAGGCCTTCCCGCGCGCGCCGCCTTCCGCGGGAAGCTGGCGTTCCACGAAGGGCTCGCCTCCGGGGAGCGCGCCCAGATCGAGCGGCTCTTCGACGAGACCGGGTTCCTGGAGGAGGCGCTCGAGCTCGCCTGCGGCGAGACGCTGACCCCGCAGGAGCTCGACCCGGGGGGCATCTGGATCGCGCCGGTGGCCACCGTCCGCCGGCACCAGCTCTACCGCACCGGGATCAACACGGTCTCGGGGCGGCACAGCGACCTCCTCCTCATCATCGGCGACGACCTCGATCTCGAGGCCGTCCGTCAGACGAAGCTCTGGATGGAAGCCCTCGCGTCCCCCGCGGACCGCGAGCCGGTCGTTCCCGCCTTCGGCGGCTTCCGCCCGGAGCTGGGGGCCCTCTCGATCGGGTGGGTCGACGAGCCGACGCTCGCCATGCGGTTCTGGGAGCTGGAGCAGCCCGCCCCCGAGGGGGCGGGGGCGGTCCGGTGGCGGACCCTCTTCGTCCGGGGCCTCGCGGCGTTCTTCTCCGCCTGGGAGGCCAGCGGACGCCGGCTCGTCCCCGGCGCCGTCTCTCCCGCGAACGTCGTCGTCCCGCGCGACGACTTCCGGGAGGGAACGGTCCTCCTCTCGCTGGCGGGGCACCGCCCCTACGACGGCTCCTGGTCCCTCGTCGGCCCCATGGTCCGGAACTTCTTCGAGGAGACCTTCGCGCTCTATCCCCGGTCACGGCCGGTCCTCCACCGCTCCTGGATCGCGGACGCCTGCGTCGAGGCGCTGGGCACCGAGGCGGCGCGCGTCTTCCTCGACGAGCTCCTGGGGGACCTCGGGCGCGAGGTTCCCGGGGGCCTCGCGCACACTCTCGCCGACGAGCTCAGCGCCGAGCGGGAGCGGCTGGAGGTCGCCTTCCACCCGCCGCTCGCGCTCCTGTGCGCCGTCGAGCGGTTCGAGGCGTGGGAGACGCTGGAGCCGGACGCCCCGCTCCCCGCCCGCGAGGCGATGGCGCGCGGCCTCGAGGGGGTCTACCGGCTGAACCGCTTCCCGGACATCGTCCGCTACCAGCTCCACCGGCAGACCACCTTCGCGAGGACGAACGCCCTGGCCCGGCAGGCCTTCGACGCGCTCCTCCTGGCGATGCTCCACCGGCCGCACGTCTGGCCCGTGGAGATGGTGGAGCTCGCCGACGTCCAGGCCGCCCTCGAGAGCCCGGAGGAGCGCCTCGCCTTCGGCCGGCTCGTCTTCCCGGGCGCCGCGTCGGACCAGGGCGTGGGGCTCGCCGCCGTCGGCGAGGGAGCGCGGCACCTCGTCGCCACCACCCACATCGCCGACCGGAACGGCTCGCGCTACACCGTGAGGAACCCGCTCGACCCGGCGGAGCTCGGGCGCCTCGTCCAGCTCCTCGTGAAGTCGGGGGTCCCCCGCGCCTACTCCGAGGGGCGGCGGCTGCTCGTGGCCCTCGACGAGCAGGAGCGCGTCGTCGCGGGCGTCGCCTACTCGCTGCTCGAGGGGGCGGCCGCGCAGCTCGAGGGCGTCGTGGTGACCGCCGCGCTCCGCGGCCGCGGGCTCTCGACTGCCCTCCTCGACGACCTCTGCGCCCGCCTGCGGGGGCTCGGCGTCGAGGTCCTGACGCGGCACATCGCCTTCCGCGACGTCCCGCTCGGCCGCGCCTTCCACTACGACCGGCGCTGGCGCTGCCTCGTCCGCCCCTGCCGGCCCTCGCACGAGACGTGATCCACCTCGCGCTTCTCGCCCTTATCCTTGTCCCCGCGGGCCCGGCGCCGGCCGGAGACCCGAAGGGCTCCCGCGCCGATTTTTCGGGCACGTGGACGCTCGAGGCGGAGACCGGCGACGCCCCCGCACCCGATCCGCCGAAGGGCGACGCGGGATTTCCCGGGGCCGGGGCCGGCGGGCGCGGCCGCTCGGCCGCGGGCGGGAGCGTCAGCGGTATCACCGGGCTGCCCCTCGAGGCGATCGGAGACGCCGGGCAGCTCACCGTCACGGACGACGGGTCGGCCGTCAGGGTCGAGCGCCCGAACGGCCGCCAGCGCGTTCTCTTCACCGACGGCGAGGAGCGGGAGCTGGACGACGGCGACGGCCCCGCGAAGGTCGTCGTGAAGCGGAAAGGGGCCCGCGGCGAGACGATCGCCGTCTCGGCCTCCTGGTCGGGGGGGTCGAGGCTGACCGAGGTCTGGGAGGTCACC
>DAOMFB010000238.1:0-5094 GCA_035429585.1 Thermoanaerobaculia bacterium | reverse complement strand
GGCGAGGGGCTCGGCGAGCACGGCGAGGACGAGCACGGGATCTTCCTCTACCGCTACGCGCTCCAGGTCCCGCTGATGGTGAAGCTCCCGAACGGCGCGAGAGGCGGGACGAGCGTCGGGACCCCCGTCGCGCTCTCCGACGTCTTCACGACCCTGGCCGAGGCCGCCGGGCCTCCGGGCTTCGTTCCCCCGCCCGGCACGATGTCGCTTCTCGAGGTCGCGCCGGAGGCGACGCCGCGGAGCTTCTACGCCGAAACCCTCTTCCCCCGGATCCACTTCGGCTGGAGCGACCTCGCCTCGCTCGTGCAGGTGCCGTGGCAGTACGTCGAAGCCCCGAAACCCGAGCTGTACGACCTCGACAAGGACCCGGCGGAGACGCGGAACCTCGCCGCCGGCCTCCCCCCGGCCTTCCGGACCCTCCGGATCGAGATGGAGAAGCGGCGCGCCGCCTTCACCGCGCCGACGAGCGTCGACCCCGAGGAGACGCGGAAGCTCGCCTCCCTCGGCTACCTCTCCACCGGCGCCACGGCGGGAAGCGGGCCCCTCCCCGACCCGAAGGACGAGATCTTCATCGTCGGCGACCTGAAGAAGGTCGCGGCCCTCTTCCTCTCGAAGCACTACGAGGAGGCCATCGCCGGCTTCCAGGCTCTTCGCGAGAAGCATCCCCAAATGAAGGACCTCTCCGACCTCACCTCCCAGGCGCTCCAGCACCTGGGCCGGAACGAGGAGGCTCTCGAGGTGCTCAAGCAGGGGGCCGCGGCCTCCCCCGAGGCGGCCGCGAACTACGCGCTCGCCATCGCCGAGCTCTGCCTGAAGCTCGGACGGCTCGAGGAGGCCCGGAAGCACGCCGAGATCGCCCGCGGACGCGGCGACCCGGGAGCCGCCGACGTCCTCGCCCGGATCCACCTCGCGGAGAAGAACTGGAACGCCGCGGAGACGGAAGCCCGGGCCGTCCTCGAGGCCCGGCCGACGAACCGGGCGGCCCTCCTCGTCCTCGCCCGGGTGGAGCTCGGCCGGAACGACCTGCCGAAGGCGCTCGAGTTCGCCGATCGGGTCCGCGTCGTCGGCGAGGAGCGGGCGACCCCGAACGCCCACTACGTCCGGGGGGAGATCCTCCGACGGATGAAGCGTTTCATCGAGGCCGAGGCGGAGTTCGAGGCCGAGGTCCGCGCCGCCCCGAACAACCTCGACGCCTGGTGCGCCCTCGCCGCTCTCCGCGGGGGGGACGGACGCACGGCCGACGCCCGGGAAGCGGCGCGGCGGATGGTCGCCGCGGTGCCGACGGCCGAAGCGTACGCGCGGGGGGTCGCGACCCTTCGAGGCGCGGGAGACGCGCCGGGCGCCGAGGCGCTCCGGCAGGCGGCGGGCGCGAAGTTCCCGTCGGACCGTCGCTTCCGGCCTCCCGGCTGAGGGGGGCCGCGCTTCCCTCCGGGTCCGCGCCGGGGTAGCGTTGCGACGGCCATGAGACGCCCCGCGCGGTTCGTTCCGGCCCTTCTCTCGGCGCTGCTCGTCACCGGGCCCCCGGCGCGGGGCGCCGCCGGCGACGCCCCGCAGCCCCGAAAGGGACGCGTCAGCGCCTCCACGGACGTGACGCTCGTCGAGATCCCGGTCCACGTCGTCGGGAAGGACGGCCATCCCGTCCGCGGGCTGACCCGCGCCGACTTCGACCTCTTCGACGACGGCCGGCGCGTGACGACCTTCGACCTCGAGGTGATCGACCTCGAGGAGTTCGGACGCCAGACCGTGACGCCCGACGTCCCCCTTCCGCCGGCCGCGCAGCGCCACTTCCTCCTCCTCTTCGACCTGACGTTCGCCCAGCCCATCAACATCGCGAAGGCGCGCCACGCCGCCGTCGACTTCGTCCGCGGCGGAATGAAGAACGGCGACATGGGCGCGGTGGCGACGGTCGACGTGGAGAAGGGGATCCGTCTGGTCCTGACGTTCACGTCCGACCGCGACCAGCTCGCCGCGGCCGTCTCGACGCTGGCCCTCCCGAGCCTGACGTCGCCGACGGCCGACCCCCTCGCCCTGACCGTCTTCAACCCGGCGTCCCTCGGCTTCGCCCCCGGCAGCGGGACGCAGGCGGCGCAGGCGCAGAGTACGACGGACGCCGAGTTCGCCGACACGCTGGCCGCCCTCGGCCAGCAGCAGCAGAGGATCTTCGACTCCTACACGATGGGGCGCGTCGTCTCGCTCTCGCGGGAGCTCACCCAGCTGGCCCGGATGCTCAATTCGGTCCAGGGCCGGAAGAACCTCGTCTACTTCTCCGAGGGGTTCGACGCGAAGCTCCTCTCGGGCGTGACCGGGCCCGAAGCGGGACGTGAGACCGGGGACGCCATCGTTCACGGCCTCTACTCGCGCGTCGATTCGGACGAACGGTACGGGCGATCCGAGATCCGGACGGCGCTCGACCAGATGTTCGCGGTCTTCAGGAAGAGCGACTGCGTCATCCACACGGTGGACGTCTCAGGGCTCACCGCCGAGGGGAAGGGGGCCGAGGCCGCCTCCCCCGCCGACACGACGGCGACCGACCGGCTCGGGAGCCGCGGGAGGGGCCGGGACTCCCTCTACACGCTCTCCGCGGAGACGGGAGGCGAGCTCTTCAAGAACTCGAACGACGTCTCCGGCCACCTCCGGAAGCTCCAGGAGCAGACCTCGCTCGTCTACCTCCTCTCGTACACGCCGGCGGAGCTGACCGAACCGGGGCGCTACCACGCCCTCTCGGTGAAGGTGAAGGCGCCGGGAGCGCACGCCTCGACCCGCTCCGGGTACTACGAGCCGCGCGGCTGGTCCCGGATGACGCCGATGGAGCGCCGCCTCCTGGCGGCCCAGCAGATCGCCTGGGGCCTTCCGCGGAGCGACATTGCCGCCCGGGCCATCGCGACGCCGTTTCTCGCGGCCGAGGGCCAGAGGGCCCGGGTGCCGGTGATCCTCGAGATCCCGGGCGCACCCCTCGTGAAGAACGCGGCCGGCGAGGCGCTGAATCTCGAGGTCTTCGCGTACGCGACGGACAAGGCGCTGAAGGTCAAGGACCTCCTGACGCAGACGATCGCCCTCGACCTTGCGCGCGTGGGGCCCCGCCTCGCGGCCGCCGGGATCAAGTTCTACGGGGAGCTGTCGCTCCCGCCGGGCACCTACTGGCTGAAGATCCTCGTCCGGATCGCCGAGACGGGGCGGAGCGGGCTCCTGATCGTCCCGGTCACCGTGCCGCCGGAGGAGACCCGCGGCCTCGTCGCCCTCGGCCCGGTCTTCCACGAGGCCCCCGCGCCCTGGATCATGGTGAAGGCCGTCCCGAGGGCGCCGTCCGGAGCGCCGCCGCCGTACCCCTTCGTCTCGGACGGCTCGTCGTTCGTCCCCTCGGCGGGCGCCGTGCTCGACCCGTCGGCCGACGCCTCGTTCTCCGTCTTCCTCTACAACGCGCCGGCGGGCGGAGACTTCGCCGTCACGGGAGAGGTCTCGGGGAAGGGAGGCGTCCGGATCGGCACGGCCGCGATCTCCCGCCTCTCGGCGTCGCGCCTCGGGCCGGACGCCCCCGTGAACCTCCTCTGCTCCTTCCGCCCGGAGAAGCTCGCAACGGGAACCTACTCGCTCCGGATCTCCGTGACGGAGCGGCGCTCGGGAGCCACCGGAGAGACTTTGGCATTCTTCGAGGTGCGGTGAGCCGCACCCATGACACGACGGGGGGCCATGGCCCCCCGGGGAGCCGACAGATGAACAGACCTCGAATCGCCCTGCCGCTTCTCCTCCTCGTCCTCGTCGCCGCGCTCTCCTCGCGGGACGTCTCCGCCCAGGACTGGAAGGGGAAAGGGCGCCTCGACGGGCGCGTCACCGATCCCGACGGGAAGCCGGTGGCCGGCGCCGTCGTGAAGCTCCGCGTCCCCGGCAAGCCGGACCAGGGCCCCGACCTGAAGACGGACGGCAACGGCCGGTGGGCCTACCTCGGCCTCCGGGGAGGCGAGTGGAAGATCACGATCGAAGCTCCGGGCTTCATGCAGGGCGAGACGACCCTCTCCGTGAGCGAGGTCATCCGCGCGAACCCCGTCAACTACGCGATGAAGCCCGTGCCCAAGGCCCAGCCCGAGCAGCCGGCGGGGCTGGCGCCGGAGATCGTCGAGGCCCTCAAGGCGGGCAACGAGGCGCTGGCGGAGAAGCGGTGGGCCGACGCCCGCGCCGCCTTCGAGAAGGTCCTTCCCGTCGCCCCCGACAACCCGCAGCTCCTGCTGGCCCTGGCGCGCTCCTACTCCGGAGAAGGGGACACGGAGAAGGCCGTCGAGATGCTCCGGAGGATCACCGAGAAGGAGCCCCAGAACTGGACCGCGTGGCTGCTGATGGCGAACATGCTCCTCGAGAAGGGGCGCCTGGAGGAAGGGCGCGCCGCGCTCGAGAAGGTGCCGCCCGAGTCGATCACCGACCCGAACGTCTACATCAACGTCGGCGTCCTCTTCATGAACCAGAAGAAGAACGAAGAAGCGGAAGGGTACTTCTCGAAGGCGATCGAGGTCGCCCCCGGCCAGTTCGACGGCTACTACTTCCGCGGCCTCGCCCGCGTCGGCCTCCACAAGTACGCGGACGCCCGGCCGGACCTCCAGAAGGTCGTCCAGCTGGCGCCGGCCGAGTCGAGCGAGGCGAAGGAGGCGAAGCAGCTCCTCGACGCCATCAAGGCGCAGAAGTAGGGAGCGGGGCGATTCGTCCGTCCGGCCGCCGCGGGGCGGCGCTCGCCGCCGCGCTCCTCGGCCTCGCCACCTGCCGGCGGGCCGGGCCCCCGGCCCGCCCGGCGGCCTCCGGGCTCGACGTCGTCCTCGTCACGGTCGACACCTGGCGGGCCGACGCCGCGGGCTTCGCCGTGCACCCGCGCCTGAGAACGCCCTCGTTCGACCGCCTCGCGGCGGCCGGACGGGTCTTCACGAACGCCCGGGCGCACAACGTCGTCACCCTCCCGTTCCACGCCAACCTCCTGACCGGCCTCCTCCCCTACCAGCACGGCCTCCGCGACAACTCGGGGGCCCGGCTCGGGGCCGGCACGCCAACGCTCGCCACGCGCCTGAAGGGGCGCGGCTACGACACCGGCGGCTTCGTCCAGCCCTTCGCGCTCGC
>DAOMFB010000237.1:0-5128 GCA_035429585.1 Thermoanaerobaculia bacterium | reverse complement strand
TCGCCGTGGCCCTCGAGGCCCTCCGGGTCGCGGCGGTCCTGGCGCGGGAGGGGCGGGGGGAGCCGGACGGCGTCCCCCGGGCCGAGCTGGAAGCGGCCGACGCCGAGGACGCCGTCTCGCGGGCGTCCGAGGCGCTCGCCGGCGCCCGGCTCACGCTCCTGTCGCTGCGGGGAGAGATCGGGGCGCTCGTTCCGTCGCCGCTCCCGGGACGCTGACGCGGCTGTCCCGCCCGTGCACAGTCCGCGGGACCCGCGCGACGGCGTCTCATGTGGCCGGGGGCGACTTGCGTGATCGGGCGGGGTCCATTACGCTCAGCGGCTCATGGCCCACGCCTCTTCCATTCCAGGACTGTCCGGGGACGAGCCGACGGCCGACCGGGTCCGGCTTTCCGTCGCGGCAGCCCGCCGCTATCTCCTTTCGATTCAGGAGCCTGACGGGCACTGGTGCGCCGAGCTGGAAGGCGACACCATTCTCGAGTCCGAGTACGTCCTGACCATGCACTTCCTCGGGCGGACCGGGGAAGCCAAGGTGCAGAAGGCCGCCGAGTATCTCCGCCGGCAGCAGCTCCCCGAGGGCGGATGGCCGAACTACCCGGGCGGCCCGGCCGACGTGAGCACCTCCGTGAAGGCATATTTCGTCCTCAAGCTCGTCGGCGACTCGCCCGAGGCGCCCCACATGGTGTCGGCGCGCGAGGTGATCCGCCGGATGGGCGGCGTGGAGGCCTGCAACTCCTTCACGAAGACGTATCTCGCCATCTTCGGCCAGTGCGAGTGGAACCGCTGCCCGGCCGTCCCGCCGGAGCTGGTTCTCCTGCCGGACTGGGTGCCGTTCAACATCTACCGGATGTCGTCCTGGTCCCGGACGATCGTGGTGCCGCTCTCGGTCATCTGGGCCACGAAGCCGTTCTGCCCGGTTCCGGCCCACGCGGCCATCCCGGAGCTGCACGTGCCGCATTTCCATCCGGAGCGGCGCCGCTCGGCCCGCGAGCGCTTCTGGCGCGGGGTCTTCACGACGGCCGACGTCCTTCTCCGGGGGCTCGAGGCGGCCGGGATCCGGCCCTTCCGGAAGAAGGCGCTCGCCGCCTGCGAAGAGTGGATCCAGGACCGGCTCGTCCGGAGCGACGGTCTCGGCGCGATCTTCCCGCCGATCGTCAACACCATCTTCGCCTTCCGGTGCCTCGGCTACGCCCTCGACGATCCCCGGCTCCTCGCGCAGGTGCACGAGCTCGAGCGGTTCGAGATCGAGGACGACGAGACGCTCCGGGTCCAGCCCTGCTTCTCTCCCGTGTGGGACACGGCCATCGCGGCCGTGGCCCTCTCGGAGTCGGGCGCGCCGGCCGACGACCCGGTGCTCCGCCAGTCGGCCGGATGGCTCCTCGACCGGGAAGTGCGGCTCCCGGGCGACTGGAAGAAGGCGAACCCCGAGGGACCGGTCGGCGGCTGGTACTTCGAGTACGCGAACGAGTTCTACCCGGACACGGACGACACGGCCGAGGTCCTGACGGCGCTCTCGCGCGTCCGGTTCGCCGAGGCGCACGAGGAGGCGCGGCGCCTCGAGGCCATCGATCGGGGGCAGCGCTGGCTCCTCTCGATGCAGAACCGGGACGGCGGCTGGGGGGCCTTCGACAAGGGGTGCAACCTCGAGGTCCTGACCTACATCCCGTTCGCGGACCACAACGCGATGCTCGACCCGAGCTGCGAGGACATCACCGGCCGCGTCCTTGAGGCCCTCCACAACCTGGGGACCCCGGCGTCGCATCCCGCGGTCCGGGCCGCCGTCGCCTTCCTGCACGAGAAGCAGGAGCGGGACGGGACCTGGTACGGCCGGTGGGGCGTCAACTACCTCTACGGGACGTGGCTCGTCCTCCGGGGCCTCGCGCACGCGGGAGAGGACCTCTCGCAGCCGCGCTACCAGAGGGCGGCGACCTGGCTGCGCGCCCACCAGAACGCCGACGGCGGCTGGGGCGAGCTGCCGCGCTCCTACGACGACCCGACCACCAAGGGCCGGGGACCTTCCACCGCGGCCCAGACCGCGTGGGCCCTGATGGCGCTCTTCGCGCTCGGCGAGGGGCGCTCGGAGACGGTCGAACGCGGCGTGGCCTACCTGCTCCGCGAGCAGCAGTACGACGGCTCGTGGCGCGACGTCCACTGGACGGGCACGGGCTTCCCCAAGGTCTTCTACCTGCGGTACCACCTCTACGCCACCTACTTCCCGCTCTGGGCGCTGTCGCTCCACGCGCGCGAGGGAGCGGCGCCCCTGTCGCGGACGGAGGGGCTCGCGGGCGTGCGCCGGGCCGCCGGCGCCCGGGAGCACGAGAGGCCGACGCGATGAGATTCCCCGCCCACATCATGACGGACACCATCTCGCACCAGGTGCGGAACGCGGTCCGCGGGAAGAAGAGATACCCGTTCGTCCTGATGCTCGAGCCGCTCTACACGTGCAATCTCGCGTGCCTCGGCTGCGCCGTGGAGCGCCACACGGGGAAGCTGAAGGACCGCCTTCCGCTCGAGAAGTGCCTCGAGGCGGTCGACGTCTCCCGGGCGCCGGTCGTCTCGATCTGCGGCGGGGAGCCGACGCTCTACCCGGAGCTCGCCGAGCTCGTCGCCGGCATCATCGACCGCAAGCGCCACATCTACCTCTGCACCAACGGCCTGCTCCTGGACGAGACCGTCTACGGCGTCCTCCCGCCGCACAAGCGGCTGATGATCAACGTCCACCTCGACGGGATGCGCGAGACGCACGACTACGTCTGCGCCAAGGAAGGGACGTTCGACAAGGCGGTCGCCATGATCAAGGAGGGCGTGCGGCTCGGCCACCACGTCATGGCGAACACGACGGTCTTCAAGGAGACGAGCGTCGAGGAGGTCGAGGAGCTCTGCCGGTTCCTGACGGACCTCGGCGTCGAGGGAATGCTCGTGTCGCCGGGCTACCACTACGAGTCGGTGGGGTCCCAGATCTTCCTGACCAAGTCCGAGATCCACCGGAAGTTCCGGCGGATCCTCGAGATCTCGAAGACCTACCGGCTCACCTCCACGCCGATGTTCCTCGAGTTTGCCGCGGGGCTCCGGGAGTACAAGTGCTCTCCGTGGAGCACGGTGACGTACACGCCGAAGGGGTGGAAGGGGCCCTGCTATCTCATCGGGAAGACCTGGTCGCCGACCTACGAGGAGTTCTGGAACGGGACCGACTGGGCCTACTGGGAGTCGCGGCAGGACCCCCTCTGCGCGAACTGCCTCATGCACTCGGGATTCGAGGCCTCGGTCGTGAAGGAGCTCCCGAAGAGCCCGGGCGACATGGTCCGGCTCATCGCGTGGAACCTCGACCTGGTGGCGTAATCGTCCGGGGGGTGCGCGGTCCGTCATCTCGAGGTGCTGCGCCGGGTTCGCCCCCCCGGGCCCCCCTGATTTGCTCGAGTTCCACGGTCGCTTTCGAGCCGTGCGGCGCCGGGGTCGTGCCCCCCGACACCCCTGATCCCGATTTGAGTACTCTCCGGTCGTGAATCTGGTCACGGGGGGAACCGGCTTCGTCGGGGCCCACGTCGTCCGCGCCCTGCTGGCGCGCGGGGAGGCGGTCCGCTGCCTCGTCCGCCCCGCGAGCCGGCGGGCGAACCTCGAGGGGCTCTCCGTCGAGCTCGCCGAGGGGGACCTCGCCGACCGCGCCTCTCTCGCCCGGGCGGTGCGCGGCGTGTCGACCCTCTACCACGTCGCGGCGGACTACCGGCTCTGGACGCGGGACCCCGGCGAGCTCTACCGGGCCAACGCCGGGGGGACGGAGAACGTCCTCGCCGCCGCCGCGGAGGCGGGCGTCGCGCGCGTCGTCTACACGAGCTCGGTCGGCGCGCTGGGGCTCCGGAGCGACGGCTCCCCGGCCGACGAGACGACCCCCGTCGAGCGCGACGAGGTCGTGGGCCACTACAAGAAGAGCAAGTACGACGCCGAACGCGTGGCGGAGGCGTGGGCGGCCCGCGGGCTCCCGGTCGTCATCGTGAACCCGTCCACGCCCGTGGGCGAGCTCGACGTGAAGCCGACGCCGACCGGACAGCTCGTCGTCGACTTCCTGAACCGGAGGCTCCCGGCCTACGTCGACACGGGCCTGAACCTCGTCGACGTCCGGGACGTGGCGGCCGGCCACCTCCTCGCCGCCGGGAAGGGGCGGGCGGGGGAGAAGTACATCCTCGGAAACCGGAACATGACG
The DNA here is from genome assembly GCA_035429585.1 of Thermoanaerobaculia bacterium. Classification (GTDB taxonomy): domain Bacteria; phylum Acidobacteriota; class Thermoanaerobaculia; order UBA5066; family UBA5066; genus DAOMFB01. The sequence goes on along the minus strand of DAOMFB010000237.1, from coordinate 934 downwards.
CTGAAGGAGATCCTCGAGCTGCTCGGCCGGCTGACGGGCCTCCCCGCGCCGCGCGTCCGTCTCCCGCACGCCGTCCCGCTCGCCGCCGCCGCGGTCGACACCCTCGTCGCCGGGCTGCTCGGCCGGCCGCCGCGCGTCAGCCTCGAGAGCGTCCGGATGTCCCGCCACCGGATGTTCTTCGACGCGTCGAAGGCGGTCCGCGAGCTGGGGCTGCCGCAGAGCCCCGTCGAGGGGGCCCTCGGGCGCGCCGTCGCCTGGTTCCGCGAGAACGGCTATGTCCGGGCCTGAGGCGGGCTCCGGCCTCGTCGCCGTCGTCACGGCGATCCCGGAAGAGTTCGAGACTGTTTCGGCATTCATTCAGGATGGGGAGCGGCTGCGCGGGGGAGGGGCCGGCCGGGGGTTTCTTCTGAGAGGGAAGATAGGAGGCGCGAACGTCCTGCTCGGCATGACGGGCGACGGCCCCGCTCGCGCGGCGGCCTCGGTCTCGTTCCTTCTGGGAGAATTCCCGGTCTCGCTTCTCGTCGGCGCCGGCGCGGCCGGAGCGCTCGATCCCTCTCTCCGCGCGGGGGAGATTCTCGTCGCCTCGCGCGTCGTCGAGGAGGCCGGCGAGGCGGCCGCTCCGGACGCCTCGCTCGTCTCCCGCGCCGTCGGCCTCGGCGCCCGGGCGGCCACGTTCGTCACCGTCTCCCGGCCGGTCTGTTCCTCGAGGGAGAAGGGCGACCTGGCGTCGCGCTTCCGCGTCCCGGGGTCGGCCCCGGCCGTCGTCGACATGGAGTCCGCGGCCTGGGGGCGGGCGGCGGCGGGCCGGGGCGTCCCGTTCCTGCTCCTCCGCGCCGTCTCGGACACCCTAGGAGAGGATCGACCGGGCTTCCTGACGTTGTCTCTCTCCGCGGACGGCTCCGTCGACCGGGCCGCCGCGGCGCGCCAGCTGCAT